>DATISK010000216.1:0-5786 GCA_035581545.1 Ornithinimicrobium sp.
CAGGGGGTCGAAGACGCTCATCCCGTTCAGCCGGGCGACGAAGACGCGGGGAGTGCTCACCGGGGCAGGATACCGACCCGGGGCGTGCGCCCAGGGACGGCGGACACCGTCCTCCGGGCGGACGGGTGGGCAGCGGCGTGCGGCCGTGCCCGCTCGCCCGCCGGTGCCGCGCCGGGGCACAAGGGCGGGGTGACCTCACCAGCCGCAGCGAACCGACCCGGCCCCGTGCTGGCCCTGGACTACCCGATGAGCCTGGGGGTCCACGACTCCTACGAGGAGGCGCAGGGGGTCGTCGACTACCTCTCCGACCAGGAGTTCCCGGTCGACCAGTGCATGATCGTGGGGACCGACCTCAAGCAGGTCGAACGGGTCACCGGGCGGCTGACGACGGGGCGGGTCGCGCTGGGCGGGGTGGCCTCCGGCGTGTGGCTGGGGCTCTTCGTCGGTCTCATCTTCGCGCTGTTCGCCCCGACGGGCGACGCCCTGGTCACGGTGCTGGGGGCGGTCGCCTTCGGCGCCTTCTTCGGCGTGGTGTGGGCGTTGATCGGGTATGCGATGACCCGGGGCCGGCGCGACTTCGTCTCGGTCAGCCAGGTGGTGGCCACCCGCTACGAGGTGCTGACCGAGCACAAGCACGCCGAGCGCGCCCGGGAGCTGCTGGACCGGCGACCCGGCGCCTCCCTGGGCTGATCCGGGGACCTGCCTACCCCCGGCGCCCGCCGGCCCGCACCCAGGCCTCGACCTCGTCGGCCGTGCGGGGCAGCATCGCGGAGAGGTTGCGGCAGCCGTCGGCGGTGACCACGACGTCGTCCTCGATGCGCACCCCGATGCCCCGCAGCTCCGGCGGCACCCGCAGGTCCTCGGTCTTGAAGTAGAGCCCCGGCTCGACCGTGAGCACCATCCCCTCGCGCAGCTCCCCCTCGACGTAGTCCTCGCGCAGGGCCAGCGCACAGTCGTGCACGTCGATGCCCAGGTGGTGGCTGGTGCCGTGGACCATCCACCGGCGGTGGAACTGGCCCTCCTCCGCGTCCAGGGTCTGCTCGAGGGTGACCCCCTGGGGGAGCAGGCCCCACTCCAGCAGGTGCCGGGCGATGACCTCGATGGCGGCCGCGTGGACGTCCTTGAACCGGTTGCCCGGCCGGCAGGCGGCCAGGCCGGCCTCCTGCGCCTCCAGCACCGCGTCGTAGACCCGACGCTGCGCGGGGGTGAAGGTGCCGTCCACGGGCACGGTCCGGGTGACGTCCGCGGTGTACAGCGTGTCGGTCTCCACCCCGGCGTCGAGCAGCAGGAGCTGACCGGGCTCGAGGTCCCCGGTGTTGCGGGTCCAGTGCAGCGTGGTGGCGTGCTCGCCGGCGGCGGCGATGCTGTCGTAGCCCACCCCGTTCCCCGCGTGCCGGGCGTGCAGGCCGAAGACACCCTCCACCCAGCGTTCGCCGCGACCCCGGGCGACGGCCTCCGGGAGCTGCTCCACCACGGCGTCGAAGGCCCGGGCGGTCGCCTCGACGGCCTCCTCCATCTGCCGGATCTCCCACTCGTCCTTGACGAGCCGTCGGGTGGACAGCGACCGGCCCAGCACCTGGTCGGCCTCGTGCGCGGCCTCCAGGTCCTGCCCGCCGCGCCCACGGACCGCGTCCACGAGCGAGGCCACCTCGCGGTCGGCGTCGCGGACGACGCGCAGCGTCAGTCCCCCGGTGCCGACGTCCTTGGCCAGGGCGTCCTCCAGCTCGCCGAGGTGCCGTGTGGTCACGCCCAGCTCCGCAGCGGCGGTGGCCCGGGTGGGACGGGCCCCCACCCAGAACTCCCCCACCCGGGAGTCGGCGAAGAACTCGGTGCTGTCCCGGTCGGCCAACGGCAGGAAGAACAGCATCGGCTCGTGGCCGGCCGGGACCCCGTCCTCGTCGTGGACGGGGTCCAGGACGAGCACCGCGTCCGGCTCCCGGTCCGCCCCGAGCCCGGTGAGGTGGGCGAAGGCGCTGTGGGGACGGAAGACGTAGTCGGTGTCGTTGCTGCGCACCTTCAGGCCGCCCGCCGGGACGACCAGCCGCTCCCCGGGGAAGGCGGAGGAGACCGCCTGCCGGCGCGCGACGGCATACCCGGCCGCCTCGGTCAGCCCGGGCAGTCCCGCTGGCCGCGGGGCCCAGTCCTGGCCCATGAAGGCGCGGAAGGCCTCCCCGGTCGGGCGGTTGCGGTGCTCGGCCTGCTGCTGCTTCTCGCTCACCGGGCCATGGTAGGCGCGGGTGGACCGGCCGCCGCCCTCCGGCCCCTACCCTGGGACGGTGAGCGAGAAGGTGGTGCCCGAGGTGTTCGGCGGGGTGACCGGCCCGCAGCAGGTGAGTCCGCGGGAGGTGAGACCCGCGGGCAGGGTCGGCCGGATGTGGCGGCAGCGGGCGTCCGACGTCGTCCGCAGCGCCTCCCCCCCGACGCTGGCCCTGGGGACCCGGCTCGGCGGCGACGAGGCCGTGAGCCAGCGGGAGGCCCGCGCGGTCAACGACCTGGCCCTGCGGGTGGGGGAGGCGATGCTCTCGACCGGAGCCTCCTCGGCGGACTGCGTGGCCTCGGTGCTGCGGCTGATGACCGCCTACGGGGTGCGGTCGGCCCACATCGACATCACGTTCACCTCCATCACCGTCTCGATCCACCGCGGCCTGTCCGAGGACCCGCTCTCGGTGATGCGGGTCATCCCCGGCCGGTCGCCCGACTACTCCCGCCTGGAGGGGGTCCAGGGCCTGGTCGACGACATCGTCGCGTCGGCGAAGGGGCCGGGGGAGGTGCTGGCCATCGACACCGCCCGGGCGCGGCTGACCCGCGTGCTCTCCGCCCCGCACCCGTACCGGCGCTGGGTCGTCACGGCCGGCTTCGCCCTGCTCGCCGTCGGCGTGGTCATGCTCTTCGGCGCTGCGCCGGGCATGTGGGTGGCGGCCGCGGTGTCGGCCACCCTGGTCGACCGGGTGCAGCGGGTGCTCTACGGCACCGGGGTCGCCGCCTTCTTCACCCAGGCGGTGAGCGCGGCCGTGCCGACCACGATCGCCCTGGGACTGCACTGGCTGGCCTCGGTCGACATGCCCGTCCCCGGGGTGCAGTCGCCGTCCCTGGTCGTCATCTCCGGCATCGTGGTGCTGCTGGCCGGCCTGGGGGTGATGGGTGCCGCGGAGGACGCGCTCGACGGCTACTTCGTCACCGCCGGGGCCCGCGGGATCGAGGTGCTGCTGATGACCGCCGGCATCGCGGTCGGGGTCGCGGTCGTGCTCGGCACGGCGGACCGCTTCGGCGTCGACATGGAGGTCTCTCCGTTCGTCAGCCTCGGCGGCAATCCTCTGCTGGGTCTCGTCGGCGCGGTCCTCGTGGCGCTCGGGTTCTGCCTGTCCACCTACTCCGGGATGCGCACCACGCTCGTGTCGATGGCCGTCGCGGCCGGGGGCTGGATCGTCTTCCTGACCGGACTCGCCCTGGGGCTGGGCGGACCGGAGGCGACGGCCGTGGCCGCGGCCCCGGTCGGCGTCGCGGCCTACGCCGCCCACCGGCTGCTGCGCATGCCCGAGCTCGCGGTCGGCACGGCGGGCATCGTCTCGATGCTGCCGGGTCTGGAGGTCTACCGCGCCATCTACCTGATCCTCGCCGACTCGGCAGCCGTGGTGGGCAACGCCGTCCTGCACTTCGTCACGGCCGTCTCGACCGGCATGGCCCTGGCCGCCGGGCTGTCCATCGGAGGGTTCCTGGCCCGTCGCAAGCTCGGTCTGGACCTGGCGGCCCAGCGGGCGCGCAGGCGCGCCCGCGGCCGCTACGTGGAGGGCTGAGCCGCACCGCCCGCCGGCGGCGGGCACCGCGGCGCCAGGGTCCCCGGGGGGTCGGGGGTGGTCAGTCGGTCCAGGACCAGGAGGCGAGCAGGTCGTCGAGCAGGGCACCCGCCTCCTCGTCCTGTCCCTCGACGGCGGACAGCGTGACGACGTAGAGGGTCCCGTCGTGGCTGACCCACCGCTGGGTCTGCCGCACGGCGGTCCCGTCGACCTCGCGGGTCAGCACGTAGCCGGGGGCCCGGTTGCCGTCGACCTCGGCCGGCTCGAGCAGCTCGTACTCACCGTCCTCGCCGGCCAGCTCCTCCGCGGTCTGCTCCACGGCCGAGGTGAGGTTGCTGATGTACTCCTCGCGCGTGATGACGACGTTGGTGTAGAAGTCGTCGGCCTGCTGGGTGTCCTTGACGGCCAGCACGATGCCGGGATCCTCGTCCGCGGCGAGCTCGCCGGGGTCGACGAGGTCCACGGCGTCCTCCCACCCGGCGGGCAGGTCGACCTCGAAGCCACCGTCGCCGGAGGCCAGCGTGGTCGGCTCCGCGGTGGTGGGTTCCTGGGTGGTCGCCGCAGCGTCGGCGGTCGACTCCTCCTGGTCGCCGGACGTGGCCGTCGCGGTGTCGGGGGAGGAGGTGGCGGCCACGTCGTCGTCGCCGGTCGCCGTCGTCGTGTCCTCCTCCGAGGGCGCCGGACCGGCGGTGACGTCCTCGGTGGCCGAGGTCTGCTCGTCGTTGGTGGGGGCCTCGTCCGCGCACCCGGCCACCAGGGCCAGGGCGAGCAGCGCGGCGGCCGTCGTGCCGGCGGCGCGGCGGGGCTGCGACAGGGTCATGGTGCTCCTCGGGTGGGGCCGCGGGCGCGGCGGGCGGCGGGTGGTCGACCCCCAGTATGACGTGCGCCCCGGCGTACGGTGGGCGCCATGCACCGGTCCTCGCCCGACGCCGTCGTCGACCTGCACGTCCACTCCGACCACAGCGACGGGGCCGACCCGCCGGCCGTCGTCGTCGAGCACGCCAGGGCGGCTGGGCTCGACGTGGTCGCCCTCACCGACCACGACGTCGTGAGCGGGTGGGCGGCGGCCGACGCGGCGGGGAGGGCGGCGGGGGTGACCGTCGTCCCCGGGGTCGAGGTGTCCTGCAGCTGGCGGGGCATCTCGGTCCACCTGCTGGCCTACCTGCCCGACCCGGACCACGAGGCCCTCGCCGCGGAGCTCGAGGCGAACCGCAGGAGCCGGGACACGCGGCTGCAGGTGATGATCGAGCGGCTGCGGGCCGACGGCTACCCGGTGAGCGAGGAGGAGGTGCGTCAGGTGGCGGGCGAGGCCGGGGCGCTGGGCCGGCCGCACGTCGCGGACGTCCTCGTGCGGCAGGGCGTCGTCGCCTCCCGGGACGAGGCCTTCGCGGAGCTCCTGTCCTCCTCCGGTCCCTACTACGTCAGCCATGCGGCGCCGGACCCCGTGGCCGCGACCGAGCTGGTCGTCGCCGCCGGGGGGGTGGCCGTGCTCGCCCACCCGTTCGCGGGGCGACGGGGGAAGGTGGTGGAGGACCGGGTCGTGGCGGACATGGCGGAGGCCGGGATGCTCGGGCTGGAGGTCGACCACCGCGACCACGGTCCGCAGGAGCTCGCGCACGCCGCGGACCTCGCCGGCCGGCTGGGGCTGCTGCGCACCGGGTCCAGCGACTACCACGGTGCCGGCAAGCAGAACCGGCTCGGGGAGCACACCACGGATCCGCGCGTGCTCGACCGGATCCTGGAGGCCGCCAGCGGCGGCCAGGCGCTCGGCGCCCCCCTCTGAGACCCGCGGCGCACCTGAGGCGGTGCCGAGAAGGAGCGGTCTCAGTCGGTCCCGGCCCCGGCCGAGCCACCGTCGACCCGGGTGGTGCGGCGGCGCCGCCGGCGACCGCCGCCTGCGGCACGCTCGCCCTCACCGGCCCGTGGCTGACGCTCGCCGCCGCCGTCGGCCGTGCGGCCGCGGCCGCCCTCGGCCCGGCCGTCCCCTCGCCC
>DATISK010000217.1:0-1702 GCA_035581545.1 Ornithinimicrobium sp.
CCGGCGCGTGGACTTCCTGCGGGCGCTGCGCGACTACGCCCTGCGGCAGCGGCGTTTCGGCGGCTGAGCGCGACCGTCCCCGCCCGTCGTCGTCGTGGGCGCCGTGCCGGGTGGTCGCTGGCAATTTCCGCGCCGTTCACCGTTTCTGCTCGCGTGGCGGGGCCGGTCCGCATACGTTGTCCTCAGGCGGACGGCGCGGACGCCGCCCGCCGGACCGAGGAGGAAGGGCTGCCATGAGCATCTCCAAGAAGCAGGAGCGCATCGTCGACATCTCCGCCCCCCTGGGGGCCGGGGTGCGCTCCTACGTGATCGACACCTCGGTGCTGCTGTCCGACCCCCGGGCGATCCTGCGCTTCGCCGAGCACCAGGTGGTGCTGCCCGTCATCGTCATCACCGAGCTGGAGGGCAAGCGGCACGACCCGGAGCTGGGCTACTTCGCCCGGCAGGCGCTGCGGCTGCTGGACGACCTGCGCGTGGAGCACGGCGGGCTCAACCGGCCCGTGCCCCTCGGGGACCAGGGCGGGAGCCTCGTCGTGGAGCTCAACCACGTCTCGGACACCGTCCTGCCGGTGAGCTTCCGGCTCAAGGACAACGACTCCCTGATCCTGGCCGTGGCGCTGAGCCTCGCCAACGAGGGCAAGGACGTGTGCATCGTCTCCAAGGACCTGCCGATGCGGGTGAAGGCCTCCGCCCTGGGCCTGGAGGCCGAGGAGTACCGGGCCGAGTGGGTCGGCTCCGACGTCGAGTGGTCCGGGACCGCGGCGCTCGACGTGCCCGACGACGTCGTGGACCGGCTCTACGGCGGCGAGGCCGTCGTGGTCCCGGGCGCCGAGGGGCTGCCGACCAACACGGGCCTGACCCTGCACTCCGTGCGCGGCAGCGCCCTGGCCCGGGTCCGCGCCGACGGCTCCGCCCGGGTGGTGCGCGGCGACCGGGACGTCTTCGGCGTGCACGGGCGCTCCGCCGAGCAGCGGCTGGCGATCGACCTCCTGCTGGACCCCGAGGTGGGCATCGTGTCGCTGGGCGGTCGCGCCGGCACCGGCAAGTCCGCCCTGGCCCTGTGCGCGGGCCTGGAGACGGTGATGGAGCGCCGCGAGCACCGCAAGGTCATGGTCTTCCGGCCCCTCTACGCGGTGGGCGGCCAGGAGCTCGGCTACCTGCCCGGCTCCGAGGAGGAGAAGATGAACCCGTGGGGCCAGGCGGTGTTCGACACCCTCGGGGCCCTGGTCTCGCAGGAGGTCGTCGAGGAGGTGCTCGACCGGGGCATGCTCGAGGTGCTGCCGCTGACGCACATCCGCGGCCGGTCCCTGCACGACGCCTTCGTGATCGTGGACGAGGCCCAGTCCCTCGAGAAGAACGTGCTGCTCACCGTGCTGTCCCGCATCGGGCAGAACTCCAAGGTGGTCATGACCCACGACGTCGCCCAGCGCGACAACCTCCGGGTCGGCCGCCACGACGGCGTGACCGCCGTGGTCGAGGCGCTCAAGGGCCACCCGCTCTTCGGCCACGTCACCCTCACCCGCTCGGAGCGCTCGCCGATCGCCGCCCTGGTCACGGAGGTGCTGGGCGACCTGGACAGCTGAGCCCCGGCTCCTCCCGGCACGGCGTCCGGGGCCTCAGGGACCAGCAAGGTCTCAGGGGCCGACGGGCCAGGGCAGGTGCCGGCTCACGTCCGTGAGGTCCAGGCGCACCGAGCGGAAGA
>DATISK010000218.1:0-2155 GCA_035581545.1 Ornithinimicrobium sp.
CGTGGGCCACCCGCCAGGGGTGCGGCGGCGTCAGGGGCAGGCTGGGGTTGATCGCGACCACCCCCGGGACCCGGTCCGGCTGCTCGGCCGCCATGACGAGGGCCTGGGACGCCCCGGAGCAGAGCCCCACCAGCACGGCCGACGGCGCCCCCACCTCCTCGAGCACGGCCCAGGCGTCCTCGACGAGCTCGCGCACGGCATACGCCTCGGGGTCGGTGGGGCGGTCGGAGGCGCCGTTGCCGCGGGGGTCGGCGGTGACCACCCGGCAGGTGCGGGACAGGAAGGGCACCTGCGCCTTCCAGGCGCGCGACTGGGTGATGACGTTGGGCATGAGCAGGAAGACCGTCGGCCCGTCGGTGCCGTGGACGGCGAACGCGGTGCCCACCCCTGCCCGCTCGACCCGCCCCTCGCGGACCGGCTGGGCGGCGCGCATCAGAGCAGCTCCGCCAGCATCGCCGCCGCCCGCTGCGCGCCGTCGGTCTCGACCGGGCGGACCCGCCCGCCGCGGTCCCGCCCCCGGCCCAGCTCCTCCGCGACCGCCGCCGCCAGGTCCTCGGGGTCGCAGGCACGCTCGTAGTCCAGGCACCGGCCCGCCCCGTAGCGTTCCAGCCGGTGCCGCACGTGCACGTTCTGCTCGAAGTGGTGGCGCAGCGGGACGTAGATGAAGGGCCGTCCCGCCGCGGCGAGCTCCATGCACGTGGTGAGCCCGCCCTGGACGACCGCCACGTCGGACGCGGCCAGGTGGTGGTGCAGGTCCGGCAGGTAGCCGCGGTAGGTGACACCCCGACGCCGGGGGAGCCCGTCGGGATCGATCCGGGGGCCGGTGACGACGAGGAACCGCAGGCCGGGGACCAGCCGGCGGGCCGCGGGCACCGCGTCCAGCACGCGCCGCAGGAGGGACTCCCCGACGCCCGACCCGCCCACGGTGACCACGCACAGCCGGTCGTCGGGACCGTACCCGAGCCGGGCCCGCAGCCGGGTCCGTTCCGTCGAGGTCGGGGGGACGTAGCCGGTGACGTAGCCGCAGAAGTCGAAGTTGGCCTCGGTCCACTCCCGGATGCCGGGGAGCCCGGGACCGAACGGCCGGTCGACGACGTCCTCGGGGTTGCCGACGAAGATCGAGCGGTCCCTGATCCGGCGGTAGCGCGCCCGCTGCTCGATCATCTCGGCGTTGTGGTCGGCCGTCAGCGCGATGTCGTGGTCGTCGCCCTCGGGCATCGGGAGCCAGCCGACGAAGTCGGTCATCCAGGCGAACGAGAACCGCTTGAGCTCGGGGTTCTCGTGCAGGAAGTGGTCGACCTCCCACGCCTCGTCCCCCACCACCAGGTCGTAGCACCCCTCCGCCACGACCTCGTCGAACACCATGAAGTTGCTCACCATGATCTCGTCCATCCGGCGGATCGCCTGGAACGCGTGCAGGTCGTGGTCCTCGGCCTCGTCCTCGATGTGCGCCGACTCGTTGGCCAGCCAGGCGGAGGCGGGGTGCACCCGTTCCCCGGCGTCCTGCAGGACCCGGGTGACCGGGTGCTGCGCGAGCCAGTCGACCTCCAGGTCCGGGTGGTGCGTGCGCAGCTCGCGTGCCACGGCCAGGTCCCGCCGGGCGTGCCCGAGGCCGATGGGGGAGGAGAGGTAGAGCACCCGGCGCGGGCGGCGCTGGGCGCGCACCCACGTCCGGCGGGTGGCGGCGCGGGTCTGCCGGCCGGCCCCCTGCCCGTTCCCCTCCGCGGCGCGTGCTGCGGTTCCCCCCGCGGCGGGCGGTGTCGCTGCGGTGGTCATGAGCATCTCCTGGATGAGGTGGTTGACCTGCACGGGATCGCGCAGGTGGGGGGCGTGGCCGCCGCCCTCGACGACGACGAGCGAGCCGCCCGTCCACTCCGCGAGCCGCTCCCCGGCGGCCCACGGCCGGACGCCGTCCTCGGTGCCCTCCAGGACCACGACGGGGCAGCGCAGCCTGCGGCAGTCCTCCTCGAGGTCGGCCGGCGTGTCGAGCAGCCCGCCCTCCACGACCCGCACCATCGCGGCCGGGTCCGCCCGGCGGGCCCAGCGCACCGTGTCCTCGGTCGCCTTCGTGGAGTGGGGCTCGGGGAAGACCTGACGGAAGAAGAACTGCAGGAACCTCTCCCACCCCCCGTCCAGCCACACGTGGCGGTTGTAG
>DATISK010000219.1:0-2945 GCA_035581545.1 Ornithinimicrobium sp.
CACCCATCTGGTCCGGGACCGGGCCGGCCCCGTCCCGGGATGGGCCGACGAGCGGGCGATGGTGCAGGTGGCGGCGACGGTGACCACCGAGCCACGCCTCGTGGACCGGGCCGACGAGCGCGATCCCCTGGTCGTGCTGCACCTGCGGGTGCACGAGGCGACCGGCCGGGGCAGCACCGCGACCGTGGGGACCCCCGTCCTCGTCCTCGCGCCGGCGGGCGAGGGCTGGGAGGACCTGACGTGGCGCAGCACCGTGCGGGCCGGCGGTCGGCTGGGCCCCGCCGAGCCGGGTGAGCGGCCGGTCGCGGTTCTGGCACCCCGGGGCGGCCCGGTGGTGGTGGCCGGGCCCGGGCGGGTGTTCGACGCCGTCGACCACGTGCGGGGGCGGTTCCGGCAGGCGGTGGACCCGCTGCCGGCGGACGCCCGTGGGCTCGTGCCGGGCCTGGTGATCGGGGACACCTCGATGACACCGCCGGACCTCACCGAGGACATGCGCGCCACCGGGATGACCCACCTGAGCGCCGTCTCGGGCTCCAACGTCGCGCTGGTCTGCGGTGCCGTGGCGGTGCTCGTGGCCAGGTCCGGGGTGACCCGCCGGTGGCGCACGCCGCTGGTGCTGCTCGCGCTCGTCGCCTTCGTCCTGCTGTGCCGTCCCGAGCCCTCGGTCCTGCGGGCGGGGGTGATGGGCAGCGTCGGGCTGCTGGCGCTGTCCTCGGGTCGACGCCGGGCGAGCCTGCCGGCGCTCGGGGCGGCGGTCGTGCTCCTGCTCTGCGTGGACCCGTGGCTGGCCCGCTCGCACGGTTTCGCGCTGTCCACCCTCGCCACGCTCGGACTGGTGCTCTGGTCGCGTCCCTGGGGCGACGCCATCGCCGCCCGGCTGCCGGCGCGGACGCGGCTGCTCGGGGACGCGCTGGCCGTCCCGCTCGCCGCCCAGGTGGCCTGCGCGCCGGTGATCGTCCTGCTCCAGGGCAGCATCACCACGGTGGCCGTCCTGGCCAACCTGCTCGCCGCCCCGCTGGTCGCACCCACGACCGTGCTGGGGGTCCTGGCCGCGGTGCTCTCACCGCTGTCGGTCGCCCTCGGCACCCTGGTCGCCTGGACGGCCGCGCTGCCGGCCTGGACCATCGCCCGGGTCGCCCGGCTCGGGGCCGACGTCCCGTGGGGGACGGTCGACTGGGTGGACGGCCCGCGCGGTGCCTGGCTGCTCACCGCTCTGACGGTGGCCGCGATGCTCACCGGCCCCTGGTGGCGGGACCAGCTGCGGCGTCGGCCGTGGTGGGGGTGGTCCATGCTCGTCGCGCTGGCGGCGGGCCTCTGGCCGGTGCCGGCGTGGCGGACATGGCCGCCGCCGGGCTGGCTCGTGCTGGGCTGCGACGTGGGGCAGGGGGACGCCTTCCTCGTCCGCTCCGGCCCCGGTGCGGCGGTGGTCCTCGACGCCGGACCCGACCCGGACCTGGTGCGCGGATGTCTGCGCGACGCCGGGATCGACCGGGTGGACCTGCTCGTGCTGAGCCACTTCCACGCCGACCACGTGCAGGGTGTCCCCGGGGTGCTGGACGCGGCGCCGGTCGGCGCGGCCTACCTCAGCCCCGTCCGGGACCCGCCCGAGGTGGCGGCCGGGACGCTCCAGGAGCTGGCGGCGGCGGGGGTGCCGCACCACGACGGTGCCGCCGGGCAGCGGCTGCGGGCGGGCACCGTCGAGCTGGAGGTGCTCGGTCCCGGCCCCCGGCCGGTCGTGGGCGGGTCGGCGGCGAACAACGGCAGCCTCGTGCTCGACGTGCGCGTCGACGGGCTGCGGGTGCTCTTCACCGGCGACCTGGAGCCGGAGGGCGCCCGGCCGCTGCGGGAGCGGCTGGAGGGGAGGGACTTCGACGTGCTCAAGGTCGCCCACCACGGGTCGGCGGCCCAGGACGCACGGCTGGTGCGCGGCACCCGGGCGGAGGTCGCCCTGGTCGGGGTCGGGGCCGACAACACGTTCGGGCATCCGGCACCGAGCGCGCTGACGCTGCTGCGCGGCGCCGGCATGGTCGTGCTGCGCACGGACACCGACGGGGACGTGGCGGTCAGCCGCGAGGAGGGGGTGGTGCGGATCCACCGGAGGCAGGGGTGAGCGTGCCCCGGTCAGGGGACCGGCTGCTCCACCTCGAGCGCCCGCGCGCTGGCGCACAGCGCGTCCAGCAGGGCTGCCACGGACGGCACCCGCTGGAGGTCGGGGGTGGTCACGATCTGCACGACCCGGCGGGACGGCGGCGAGACCGGGCGGACCACCACGTCGGGGTGGGACACCGAGTGCAGGATGAGCTGGGGTGCCAGCGCCACCCCGAGGCCGGCAGCCACCAGCCCGAGCACCGCCACGTAGTCCTCGGTCTCGAACGTCACGTCGGGCTCGAACCCGGCCTGGTGGGACAGCGAGAGCAGGTGGCCGCGGCAGCGCGGGCAGCCGGCGATCCAGGTCTCGGCCGCCAGGTCCGCCAGCTCGACGTCCTCCTGCTGGGCCAGCGGGTGGTCCTTGGGCAGCACGAGCATGACCGGGTCGGTGAGGACGTCGATCACCTCCAGTCCGGTCAGGTCGTCCTCGCCGCGGCCGGGGTCGGTGCCCTCGTAGGAGAAGGCGACCGCCAGGTCGACGTCACCGGCGCGGATGGCCGCCATCGACTCCGGCGGCTCCGCCTCGGTGAATTTCACCGTGATCTGCGGGTGCTCGCGGCGGAGCAGGGCCAGCGCCCGGGGGACCAGGGTGGCCGAGGAGGACGGGAAGGCCATCAGCCGCACGACCCCGCTCTGCAGGCCGGCGATCGCGGCGACGTCGGCCTCGGCGCGCTCGAGGGCCTCGAGGATCTGCGCGGCGTGGCGGGCCAGGACCTGGCCGGCCTCGGTCAGCCGCACGGCGCGGCCGCTGCGCTCGACGAGGACCGTGCCGGTGCGTTCCTCCAGCCGGCGCACCA
>DATISK010000220.1:0-39510 GCA_035581545.1 Ornithinimicrobium sp.
ACATGACGGAAGGCGTCAACGCCCGTAGTGTTTGAACCCGTAGCCAGAGCACGCGGGAGGGGCGAATGTCGGAGGCGAAGCACGTGAGGGGTGGCACTGGGGGATTTTTCTGCCACGCGGAGGAAATCTCAGGCGTAGACCTGGCAGAAGCGGCGCGCCGCCTCACGACGGGATCCGCCTGGCGCCGCGTCGGGCCAACTGATGGCGACAAAGTCACGCTGCGTCAGGGGTCGCGCGTGTGGTTGCGCCTGATGGGAGCCTGGGAATGGGGAGGAAAGGCACGGAAGAAGTGGCCATTCATCGCCGAACTGGAAAGTAAGCCTGACGAGCGAGTCCTCATAGTGACGGTGAAGGACTGTCGACGGCACTCGAAAACTGAGCGGTTTCGGCGGTCGAAGAGTGAGCGGTTTCAGTCTAGGGATTCTTGCTCGGCCTTGATGCTGGGCAGGGTGTCGACGCCGCGGTCGCGGAGGCGGTAGGAGGCGCCTTTGAGGGCGATGACGTCGGCGTGGTGGACGAGGCGGTCGATCAGCGCGGCGGCGACGACCTGGTCGCCGAAGACGCCGGCCCAGGAGCTGAACGGCAGGTTGGACGTCAGGATCAGCGAGGCGTGCTCGTACCGGGAGGAGACGAGCTGGAAGAAGAGGTTGGCGGCGTCCTGCTCGAAGGGTAGGTAGCCGACCTCGTCGACGATGATCAGCCCGTAGCGGCGCAGCCGGGTCAGCTCGGCACCCAGGCGGCCGCGGGCGTGGGCCTCGGTCAGGCGGGTGACCCAGTCGGTGGCGGTGGCGAACAGCACCCGGTGGCCTTGCCGGGCGGCGGCGACGCCGAGGGCGGTGGCGAGGTGGGTCTTGCCGGTGCCCGGCGGTCCGAGCAAAACGACGTTGCGGTGCTCGACCAGGTACGCACCGGAGGCCAGGGCCTGGACCGGGGTGCGGGCACCGGGTTGGTGGTCGAAGTCGAAGTCCTCCAGGGTCTTGACCGCGCCGAAGCCGGCGGCGCGGATCCGTAGCCGGGCACCGGAGGCGTTGCGGGCGGCGACCTCACGTTCCAGGACCGCGGCCAGGTAGTCCTCGTGCGTCCACCCGGTGTCGCGGGCGTGGTCGGCCAGCCGGGCGGCCGCCTCCGTGATCCGCGGCGCCTTCAACGCGGCGGCCAGGTGGGTGATCTGCTTGAGCGTCTCGGTCCCGGCCGAGGGTTTGGGTGTCATGGCTGGCTCACCTCGCCCAGGCCGAACGCGCGGTCGTAGTCGGCCAGGTCCCGCACCATGCCCTCATCCGTGGAGGCCGGTGAGGTGGGGTGCTGGTAGTCGTGCCGCAGCGCGGCGGCGGTCGCGACGTGGGCGGGGTCGGTCACGGTCATGCTCCGGGCCCAGCGGCGCGAGTGCTCGGCGACCAGCCGGCCGCCGTGGCGGACCCGGACGGTGTCCAGGTCGGCGGTCACGTCCACCCGGGCACCGATCGCGCGAGGATCGACGGAGTAGTCGGAGGTGTCGACGCGCACGTAGTAGTCCCGGCCCAGGCGGACGTGGTTGCGCCAGCCCAGGTGCAGCACCGCCGGCGGCAACGGCAGCATCGCCTCCTTGTCCCCAGCCAGCAGCTCGCTCGGGCGGGCCTTGGTCGTGCGCACCACCCGGGCGTTCGCGGTGGCCAGCCAGTCGGTGAACTGGGCGTTGAAGTCGGCCGGGGACTCAAAGTGCCGCCCGGGCATGAAGGAGGTCTCGAAGAAGCCGTTGCGTCGCTCGACGATGCCCTTGGACTCGGGGTCCTTCGGCGGCAGCAGCACCACCTTCGTCGCCAGCGTCCCGGCGAACACCGCGACCGGCTCGGTGACCTTGCGCCGTCCGATGCCGGGCTCGTTGTCCCAGATCAACCGCCGCGGCACCCGCCCCAGCTGGTCCAGCAATGACCACGTCCCCAGGAGCAGGTCGGGTGTCTTACGGGTCGGGATCATCCGGGCGAGCATGAACCGTGAGTACCCGCACGTCATGACCAGCACCGGCAGCAGCGTGCGCGAACCGTCCTCGAGCAGGATCTTGCGCGGCGGGAACCACAGGTCGCACTGCGCCACATCACCGGCCGCCCACGTCAACCGGTCCGCCGGGTCGATCGGGCGATGGTCAGCCCGGATCCGGTTGACGTTGTCCCGGAACCAGCGGATGGAGCCGGTCCACCCGACCCGCTCGGCCAGCACCGTCGCGGGCATGTCCGGGGTATCCGCCAGGAGTTCACGCACCCGCGCCTCGTACGGCGTGAACGACGTCGGGCCCGGCGTACGTTCGTACTTCGGCGGCCCCTGCGAAGCCACGGCCTTGGCGACCGTGTTCCTCGCGATGCCCAACCTCCTGGCGATCCTGGCCTTCGGCACGCCCTCGGCGGCCAGCCTCCTGATCAGCGCCCAGTCCTCCATGGTGATCACACTCCACTCGTCGAAGAGTGCTCACTTTTCGAGCGCCGTTACTGCTCAGTCTTCAAGCGCCGCCGACAATCCCTAGGCATCCGGACATCGGCGTGACAGCGATGTATCGAGCACGCAGCGGATCCGGTCTTTCCGAGCCTCTCGAAGCGCGTCGAGCTTGAACCACTGGGGCATCGGGGGTCATCGTCCGGGACCGGCGGGACGGCGAGACTGCATGATGGCGGGGGCCCGCTCGGTCTCTGGACGTGCAGGCATTGCGGGTGCCGCGTCCCTTGGCCGGGGCGTGCTGTCCGTGGGTGGAGCGATAACGGCGAGGCGGTGGCGCATCGCCTGCGCAGGGCGGCCTGAGACCAACGGCTCATTGGTGATGCTTGCCTGGGCCAGGGTCTGGACGTCGTGGCCTTCGTCGTGCAGGTGCTGCATGACGTTGGCCAGGGCCGACCAGTCCTCCTGCGCGATGTGCAGGGCGGCCTTGGCGTCGGTGATGGTCTCGAAGACCCCCAGCGAGTGGGTCCTGCCCTCGTGGTCCATCCGGACCCGGTAGCGACCCCGGAACCGGACGATGCCGGGAGGCAACCGGGCTCTGGTGTCCTTCGTGCTCACGTCATCAGCCTTTAGATCCGGCGCTGGTGTGTCAGCCCTGTGTCAGTTCTGTGGCAGTTTGGGTGGTCATCTGAGGCTGCTCCTGACCACCCCTGTCCAGACGCACGAAACCCCCAGATCCGCGTCCTTGTGCGGAGTTCTGGGGGTTGACGTGCGACAGCTGCACAGCGTGAAGACACGTAGGTGGAGGTGGCGGGAATCGAACCCGCGTCCGTCGCCAGGAATCCAGGGCTTCTCCGGGCGCAGTGCGCTATGGATTTTCTCGGCCCCAGGGCTCGCACGCACACGTTCCCTGACAGGCCCAGTCACGTAGGAGTCCCGCGCCGTCCCGTGACGTGACGACGCAGCAAGTCCTCTAGCTGATGCCAGACACTGAGACGAGGACTAGCTCAGGCTGACAGACTTCGAGCTCGCTCAGGCGGCGAGGGCGAAGTCGCTGCGCTTGGAATTGGCAGCTATTGGTTTCGCAAGGATCGTTGACGAGATGACCTTGCATCCTCGACCCGCTTCCCCTGAGACGCTGAACGACGTCGAAACCGATCACCCCCATGGGGTGCCTTCACGCTGTGCAGTTGTCAACCGGTCCGCCGCAGCCCCTGACGGGGCAGCCGCAGTCCATCATCCTACGTGGGCCAACGTCGTGGGGTCCACGAAGATTCCCGTGGGAGGGCCGCATCGCCCCTCCGGGGCCCTCCCGCCGACGGTCGTGCCGGTCAGCCGCGCCCGTAGACCATCTGCACGAAGTGGGCCACCTTGTCCTCGCTCACGTGGCGCGCCAGGTCCGACTCGCTGATCATGCCGACCAGCCGGCCGCCGTCCACGACCGGAAGCCGCTTGATCTGCTGGTCCCCCATGGTGTCGACGATGCGGTCGACGTCCTCCTCCGGCCCGACCGTGGAGACGATGCCGTGGGCGACCGAGCCGACGGTCGTGGTGGCCAGGTCAGCGCCCTCGGCCACGCCGCGGACCACGATGTCCCGGTCGGTGACGATGCCCGCCAGCGCCCCGTCCCCGGACATCACCGGCAGGGCCCCCACCCCGTGGTCGCGCATCAGCGTCGCGGCCTCGGCCAGCGACCGGTCCTCGGTGACGGTGTGCATCTCGTCGGTCATGATCTCGCGTGCGGTGGTCATGTCGCTCCCTTTCGAGGGGGTATGCGGTTCCGTGCCTCTCCACCCTGCCCCGCACCCGTCCCACGGGCAACCGGAGGGGAAACCCGCGCGACCGCATACCCGCCGCTCACCTAGACTGGGCCGGTCATGCCCAAGGAAACCGGACGCAAGGTCGTCGCGAACAACAAGAAGGCCCGGCACGAGTACCTCATCGAGGACACCGTCGAGGCCGGCCTCGTGCTGACCGGGACCGAGGTGAAGTCGCTGCGGCAGGGTCGGGCCTCGCTGGCCGACGGCTACGCGACGTCCTACGGCGGTGAGCTGTACCTGGAGGGTGTGCACATCCCGGAGTACACGCAGGGGACGTGGACCAACCACTCGGCCCGGCGCCGGCGCAAGCTGCTGCTGCACCGGGAGGAGATGGACAAGCTGGTCGCCAAGGCCGAGCAGGCCGGGCACACGATCATCCCGCTCTCGCTCTACTTCAAGGACGGGCGCGCCAAGGTCGAGATCGCGCTCGCCAAGGGCAAGAAGCTGCACGACAAGCGGCAGACGCTGCGCGAACGGCAGGACCGCCGCGAGGCGGAGCGGGCCATGTCGGCCCACCTGAAGCGGCACGGCTGACCGGCCGTCCGGACCGCGGTCCGGACGACGGGCCGGGCGTCAGAGCCCGGTGCGCGGGTTGACCGGGGTGCCGTTCTCGCGGGTCTCGAAGTGCAGGTGACAGCCGGTCGAGGAACCGGTCGTCCCCTCGTAGCCGACGACCTGACCGCGCGAGACGCCCTGGCCGGGCGAGACCGCGAAGCTCTGCAGGTGCAGGTAGGCCGTGGTCAGGTTGACCCCGCGCTGGACCCCGTGGTCCAGCACGACGTAGTTGCCGCGGCTGTCGTCGTAGGGCGTGGAGTGCACCACGCCGTCGGCGGCCGCCATGACGGGAGCCCCGCAGGGTGCGGCGAAGTCGATGCCCGAGTGCAGGACGGTGATGCCCAGGATCGGGTGGAGCCGCATCCCGAACTCGCTGGTCACCCCACCGCCCATGGGCATCGAGAGGAACCCTGAGGACGTCTGCGCCGCCACCTGGGCGACCTGGGCCCGGCGCTCCACCTCGGCCTCGGCGGCCGCCTGGCGGGCGCGCTCCTCGGCCGCCTGGCGGTCGGCGGCATCCTGGGCTGCCCGCTCGGCAGCAGCAGCCTCCTGGGCCGCGGCCTCGGCCAGGCGGCGCGCCTCCGCGGCGGCCTGCTCGTCGGCACGGCGCGGGTCGTCCGCCTCGATCTGCCGCTGCCGCTCGGCCTCGCGCTCGGCGGCACGCTGACGGGCCTGCTCCTCGGCCGCC
This sequence comes from Ornithinimicrobium sp., assembly GCA_035581545.1. Taxonomy (GTDB): domain Bacteria; phylum Actinomycetota; class Actinomycetes; order Actinomycetales; family Dermatophilaceae; genus Ornithinicoccus. The sequence continues at coordinate 5,467 of DATISK010000220.1, forward strand.
TGCGCGGCCGCAGCCTGCTCGGCGGCCTGCCGACGCGCCTCCGCCTCGGCCTGTCGGCGGAGGGCCTCCTCCTCGGCCTGGCGGGCGGCCTCCTCGGCGGCCTTGCGGCGGGCGGCCTCCTCGGCCGCCTTCCGCTCGGCCTCGGCGATCCGCTCCACCTCGGCCTGCGCGTCGGCCTTCAGCCCGTGCTTGGTCTCCGCCAGCTCCGCGAGCTCGGCGGCCAGGTCGTCGGAGCGCCGCTACTCGCCGGCCAGCTCCTCGGCGACCCTGGCCTTCTCCTGCTCCAGCGCCTCCTTCTCCCGCGCCTGCCGGGCCTCGAGGTCCTCCAGCTCGGCGCGCACCCCGTCGGCCTCGGCGCGAGCCTCCTCCTTGGCGACCACCATCGCCTCCGCGCGGGCGAGCAGGTAGGCGATGTCGTCGCGGACGCCGACGAGCCGGTCCTGCTCGACGACCTGCTGGGCCTCCTGGTCGGCCAGCGCACGGATCTGCTGGTCCTGCACCCGCAGCACGGTGCGCGCCATCGACATGTCGTCGACCGCGTCGGACTCCCCGGAGAGCAGCTCGAGGGTGGAGGCCAACGACCCCATGCCGCCCTGCTTGTAGCTCTCCCGCGCGATGGCGCCGACCGTGTCGCGGCTCTCGGCCTGCTGCTCCTCGTTCCGCGCCAGCCGCTCCTGGATGCGTTCCTCGTCGGCGCGGGCCAGCCCGAGCTCGGTCTCGATGCGCTCCGCCTCCGCCTCGGCGCCGGCCAGGTCGGCCTCGGCCTCGGCCAGCGCCACCCGGGCCGCCTGGACCTGCTCGGTCGTCCGCGCGAGCCGCTCGCTGGCCTCCTCGAGCTCCTCGCTCGTGTGGTCCAGCTCGGTGCCGAGCTCGGAGGCCTGCTCGCGGGAGCGCTCCTCCGCCTCCCGCTTGCGCTCCTGCTCGGCCTCGACCCGTTCGATCCGGTCGCGGATCTCGTCGAGATCGCCGGCGAGGGCAGGGCCGGCGACCATGACGCCGGCCAGGGCCAGGACCAGGACGCCACGCACCCGCGTGGCGGCATACCGACGGGGTCCCCGGACCGGGGACTGCTGGGCGGAACCACTCATCGTGCTTCTCCTCTTAGATTCCACGAAGGATCACACCCGCACGTGCCGGTGCAGGGCCAACCAGGCGGTGACCACGGCCAGCAGGAGTGCCCCACCGACCAGGAACGGGGTGATCAGCCACAGGTCGCGCTCGCCGACCAGGCTGATCAGGCCGCTCTCCCCCGCGAGCAGCTCGGACAGGAACCCGGTGACGCCGTAGCGCACGGTGGCCCACAGCAGGCCCACCGCCAGCGCCGCACCGAGCAGCGTGGCCACCACCGTCTCCAGGATGAACGGCAGGTGGATCGAGAAGCCGGAGGCGCCGACCATCCGCTTGATGGCCGTCTCCCTCCGCCTCGTCCAGGCGGTGAGCCGGATCGTCGTGGAGATGAGCAGCACCGCGCAGACCACCATCGCGACCGCCAGCGCGAGCGCCCCCACGCTGAGCACGCCGAGGAAGGTGAACAGCTTGTCGACGACCTCGCGCTGGTCCTCCACGCTCTCCACCCCGGGGGCGTTCTCGAACGCGGCGCGGATCACCTCGTAGCGGCTCGGGTCGGACAGGTTCACGCGGAACGACTCCGGGATCGCCTCCTGGGGGATGGAGTCGATGACCGGGCTGTTGCGGAACTGCTCCCTGAAACGGTCGTAGGCCTCGTCGTTGGACTCGTAGAAGACCTCGGTCACCAGGGGGCTCAGGCCCTCCAGGTCGGTGCGGATCTGCGCACGCTGCTCCTCGGTCACCCCTCCCCCGCTGCACGAGGCCACCTCGGTGGCTCCCGGGGTGCACAGGAAGATCGAGACCTCGACCTTGTCGTACCAGAAGCCCTTGGCCGTGTTCACCTGCTGCTGGGCGAGGAGCCCGATCCCGAGGAAGAAGAGCGAGACCATCGTCACGAGGACGACGGAGACCACCATCGAGACGTTGCGGCGCAGGCCGTTGCCGATCTCACCGAGGAGGAAGCCGGGCCTCACGGCACCACCACCTGCCGGTAGCCGCCCTCGGCCTGGTCGCGCACCACCTGGCCCTCGTGCAGCTGGACGACCCGCTTGCGGAACTGGTCGACGATCGAGGTGTCGTGGGTCGCCATCAGCACGGTCGTGCCGGCCCGGTTGATCCGCTCCAGGATCGCCACGATCTCGCTGCTCGTGTCGGGGTCGAGGTTCCCGGTGGGCTCGTCCGCGAGCAGGATCGGCGGCTTGTTGACCATGGCACGGGCGATGGCCACGCGTTGCTGCTCGCCGCCGGAGAGCTCGTGCGGCAGCCGTCGGCCCTTGTCCTGCAGGCCGACGAGCGCGAGGGTCTCCGGCACGCGCTGGCGGATCTCGTGGCGCCCGGTGCCGAGCACCTGCAGGACGTAGGCGACGTTCTGCGCGACGGTCTTGCCCGAGAGCAGCCGGAAGTCCTGGAACACCGTGCCGATCTGGCGACGCAGCAGGTGCACCCGGCGCTGGGGCAGCTCGCCCAGGTCGTGCCCGGCCACGAGCACCCGACCGGACGTCGGCGCCTGCTCGAGGATGACCAGACGCAGCAGAGAGCTCTTGCCCGAGCCGGACTGGCCCACGACGAAGCAGAACTCGCCGCGCGTCACGTCCAGGTCGACCTCGCGCAGCGCCCAGGGGTCGCCCTTGGCGTAGCGCAGGCTGACGTTCTCCAGGGTGATCACGCGGGACGGCTCCAGGGGAGGGTATGCGGTGCTGCTGGGACTGGGGGGACGTGTGGGGCGGGCGGTCGGCGTTCACGGTAACCGTTGGATCCGGGGCGACCAAGGACCCTCGCCGGGCTTGTCGAGATCCGGCTCAGATCCCGGGCCTGAACAGGGGCCCAGCGCTCGGCCGCAGGACGGCGTACGCCCTCCCGTCCGACGACCCGGCCCGACGGGACAGGGTCGCGACCGTGACCCCTCAGCCCCGCCGCACCAGGCCGCGCACCTTCGCCATACCCTCCCGGACCAGCGCAGCGGGCCGCCCGGCCCGGCCGGGGGCGGTCGCCGCCGCGACGACCCTCCCCTTGAGTCCCTCGAACGGCGGGTGGAGCACCCGCAGGGTGTCGGGGCTCAGCGGCTTGTCCAGCACGGACCGTCGGTGGCTCAGCTCCTCGAGCGAGGCTCGGCCGTGGTAGGAGCCCATGCCCGAGGGGCCCACTCCGCCGAACGGCAGCTGGGCAGCCCCGACGTGGATCACCGTGGCGCCGTAGGCCATGCCCCCCGAGGTGGTGCGCCGGGCGAAGGCCTCCCGCACGTCCTCGCGCCCGGAGAAGACGTAGAGCGCCAGCGGGTGGTCGCGGGAGGTGATCAGCTCGATCGCGTGATCGTGGTCGGCGACGGCGATGACCGGCAGGATCGGCCCGAAGATCTCTTCCTGCATGATCGGTGCGTCCCGGTCGACGTCGGCGATCACGGTCGGCGCGAGGTAGCGCTCGTGGGCCTCGTGCTCCCCGCCCGTGACGACCGTGCCTCCGGCGCTGCCGAGCAGCTCGACGAGCCGGGCGTGCTGGCGGTCGTCGACGATGCGCCCCAGGTCCGGGCTGGTTCGCGGGTCGTCGCCGAAGAACTCGCGCACCGCGGCCACCAGCTCGGCCAGCAGCCGGTCACGGGCGGCGCGGGTCACCAGGACGTGGTCGGGCGCCACGCAGGTCTGGCCGGCGTTGGTGAACTTGCCCCACACGATCCGGCGCGCCGCGGCGGCCAGGTCGACGCTGTCGTCGACGAACGTCGGCGACTTGCCGCCCAGCTCCAGGGTCACCGGCGTGAGGTGCTCGGCCGCTGCACGCATGACGATGCGCCCCACGCGGCCCGACCCGGTGAAGAAGATGTGGTCGAAGCGCTGCTCCAGCAGCGAGGTGGTCTCCTCGACACCCCCGGTGACGACCTGCACCACGTCGGCCGGGAAGTACTGCGGGACGAGGCGTGCGACCAGGGCCGCGAGGCGGGGGGTGTGCTCGCTGGGCTTGAGCACGACGGTGTCGCCGGCGGCCAGCGCCCCTGCCATCGGCGAGACCAGCAGGTTGAGCGGATAGTTCCACGGCGCGATCACCAGCACGACACCCTTGGGCTGCAGCTGCACGTGGGCGCGGGCGGGCCGCAGGGTCCACGGCAGGGAGACCGGCCGGGGGGCCGTCCACTCCTCCAGGTGGGCGAGCAGGTGGTCGATCTCCTCGACGCTGACGTAGGTCTCGGTCAGCCGTGCCTCCAGCCTCGGCTTGCCGACGTCGGCGACCACCGCGTCGACCAGCTCGGTCTCGTGCTCGACGAGCAGCCGGCGCAGCGCACCCAGCTGGCCCCGGCGCCAGCCGAGGTCGGCGGAGACACGGGAGGTGACGGTATGGCGCAGCGCGCCGAGGTCGAGGGACCCCAGGTCGGCGTGACGCAGGTCGGGGGTCGAGGCGGCGGTCATGCCCGGACCCTACGGCCGCAGGCTGACAGGCCGGTCCTCAGTCCTGCGCCCTCTCCCGGCCGCGCTTCCAGCGGATGCCGGCCTCGATGAAGTCGTCGATCTCACCGTCCAGGACGGCGGAGGTCGACCCCACCTCGTGCCCGGTCCTCAGGTCCTTGACCATCTGGTAGGGGTGCAGGACGTAGGAGCGCATCTGGTCGCCCCAGCTGGCCTTGACGTCACCGGCCATCTCCTTGCGCTCGGCGGCCTCCTCGGCCTGCTTGAGCAGCAGCAGGCGGGACTGGAGCACCCGCAGCGCGGCGGCGCGGTTCTGGATCTGGCTCTTCTCGTTCTGCATCGACACCACGGTGCCGGTGGGGATGTGGGTCATCCGCACCGCCGAGTCGGTGGTGTTGACCGACTGCCCCCCGGGGCCGGAGGAGCGGAAGACGTCGATCTTCAGGTCGTTCTCGGGGATCTCGATGCTGTCGGTCGACTCGATCAGGGGGATCACCTCGACGGCGGCGAAGCTCGTCTGCCGTCGTCCCTGGTTGTCGAACGGGCTGATCCGCACGAGCCGGTGGGTCCCGGCCTCGACGGCCAGCGTGCCGAAGGCGTAGGGCACCTTGACCTCGAAGGTGGCCGACTTCAGGCCGGCCTCCTCGGCGTAGGAGGTGTCGAGCACGGTGGTGGGGTAGTCGTGCCGCTCGGCCCAGCGCAGGTACATCCGCATGAGCATCTCGGCGAAGTCGGCGGCGTCCACGCCCCCGGCGCCGGAGCGGATCGTCACCACGGCCTCCCGCTGGTCGTACTCGCCGTTGAGCAGGGTCCGCACCTCGAGCTGCTCGACGTCCTTGCGCAGCTTGGCCAGGTCCCGCTCGGCCTCGACCAGGACGCTGCGGCCGTCCTCCCCGCCCTCTTCGGTGCCGAGCTCCACCAGCGCCTCGAGGTCGTCGATCCGCGCATCCATGCCGGTGACCTTGTCGTGCTCGGCCTTGGCGCGGGACAGCGAGGAGGTCACCTTCTGCGCGTGCTCGACGTCGTCCCAGAGATGGGGCGAGGAGGCCTCGGTCTCCAGCTCGGTCATCTGCTCCTGCAGCCGGTCGAGGTCGGTGACGTCACGCACGGACGCCATGGTCGCGCGGAGCTGCTTGATCTCGTTCTCGAAGTCGACTGCCACGAGGGTCAAGCCTACGGCAGCCCTGAGCCGGGCCGACCCGAACCCGGTTCCCCCACGGGTGCCGACGGGTGCCGACGGGTCCCGCCCGGTGCGCCGACGGCATACCCTGACCGGCATGACCCAGACCCGGACCGACGACCAGGGACGACCGGAACCGCCGCTGGCGGCGGACGAGGCGGGGACGCTCGTGGGTTTCCTCGAGTTCCAGCGCGCGACCCTGGAGTGGAAGACCCGGGGGCTGGACGAGGAGGGCCTGCGTCGTCGGCTGGACGCCCACCCCTCGCAGCTGACCCTGGGCGGGCTGCTGAGCCACCTGGCCTGGGTGGAGGACTTCTACTTCGCCTCGGGCGCCTCGGGCTCGCCGATGCCCGAGGAGTGGCAGCGCTCCGACGACGGGTCCGACTTCGTGCGGGCGTGGACGTCGGCGGACACGCTGCCGGCAGAGGAGGTCCGCGCCCGGTGGGAGCGCTCGGTGGCCCGGTCCCGGTCGGTCGTGGACGACCTGCTGGGGCGCGGCCCCGACGCGGAGTCACGCACCTATCCCGCCTGGGACGGTCGGGCGCAGGTCACCCTGCGCTGGCTGCTCACCCACATGGTCGAGGAGTACGCCCGCCACAACGGCCACGCCGACCTGCTCCGCGAGCTGGTCGACGGGCAGACCGGGGAGTAGGTCCCGACGGGACCGTCGTGAGGTCGGGCTCCGCCCTCAGGCGCTGGCCGCGAACCGGCCCGACGCGGAGACGGCGACCGCCTCCTGCAGGTAGGACAGCGCCTGGCGGGCGGTCCACCCCTCGGGGTGCCGCTGGATGAGCACCTGCGCGCCCTCGAGGTCCTGACCGAGGGTGACGAGGGTGTCCTCGACGTAGCCGTCCTTGCGGTGCTGCTCCAGCCCGATGTTGGCCATCAGCCCGTTGCACAGGCACTTGCGGCCGACGGTCTCCTCCTGCTCGCCACCCTTCTTCAGGTACATGTGGACCGGCTCGGAGGCGCAGCGGTAGCCGATCTCCCCGTCCTCACGCTCGTAGGGCTGGCGCAGGTAGGACAGGTCGCACAGCCGGGGGCGGGCCTCGTAGACCTCGACCTGGCTGGCCGTGCCCTCGAGGGTCGCCACCTTGAAGGGGAAGCCGGTCGGGCTGGCCCGCGGGTCGTTGCGCACGTCCAGCTCGCCGACGCGCAGGCGGTCCAGCATCTTCGCCCGCACGGAGTCGGCCAGCCCGGAGTCGTTGGACATCGCGAAGAGCGTGCCCACCTGCACCCCGACGGCGCCGGAGGCGACGGCCTCGGCGACCCGCTCCGGGGTGCCGAAGGCACCGGCGAGCCAGAACGGCAGGCCCAGGGCCGCCATCTTCTCCAGGTTCGCCTCGTCGCGGGCGCCGTAGACCGGGTCACCCTGCTCGTCGAGCTGCATCTTGCCCCGCGGCGGCGCGGAGTGTCCGCCGGCCGGGGGGCGCTCGACGACGAACCCGTCCGGGCGGATGTCGGGGTCGCGGTGCAGGTAGGAGGCGAGCTGGTCGACCGAGACGATGGCCAGGAAGTCGGGCCGGACCAGGGCGGGCAGGTCATCCCCCAGCAGGTCGACCGGGTCCACCTCGACGTAGCGGCGCAGCTTGCCCCCGGCCACGTCGGCACTGATGCGCCCCGCGGTGCCGGCGGCGAGCGCCCGCAGGAGGGCGGGGATCTCCCGCGGGATGCCGGCTCCCATGAGCACGTAGTCGACGCCCGCCAGCATCGCCCCGAACAGGGCGGTGGGCGTGGCCATCTGCACCTTCTCCAGGGCGTTGATGCGCACGACGCCGTCGTGCCCGTCCTTGGCCAGCCTCACCTCGGCGAAGTTGCCGAGCACGCCCAGCTCCTGACCGGCGCGGGCGGTCTGCAGGGTCAGCTTGGGGATCGGCTTGTAGGGCGCGTCCGGCTGACGGCCGCCCTCGATGAAGTACTTGGCCATCACCCGCTCGACCATCGCCGGCGAGGGGAAGTGGGCCAGCGCCCGACGGTAGTGCCCGCCCGGGTCGCCGTCCTGGAGCACCCGGGAGAGCACGGCGTCCATCGCGGTGCCGGACACGACCCCCAGGTGGCCGGCGGTGGACACCTCCCTCGCCAGACGCCATCCGGAGACGGCCACCCCCATGCCGCCCTGGATGACGACCGGGCGGCGACGTCCGGTCTGGCCCGGACCCGGCTGGGGGTCGGGCTGGGGCAGGCCCGCGGACCCGGCGGTGGCCGGCTCGGCGGGACGGGGGTATGCGGTAGCGACTGCGGGCATGCGGGGGGATCACCTTCGGGTCGGGTACCTACGCGAACGTAGGTTTCGGTTCCGTAGGTTACGGTAGCGTAAGTCGACCCGGCCTGTCGCCCCCGACCGACCCCCGCGACCCGGCACCCCAGGGGGGACGAACCTCCTACCTGCTGCCCGTTCCTGGCGTACACTTGGTGTTCATCAGTTGTTCACCTGAGTGGAGGTGCCCCATGCAGGCACGGAGCCCGATGTACGAGCGCACCCTGCGCCGGGTGCAGCGCGACCTGACGGACCGGTTCGCCGCCGGGTTCAGCGCGGACGAGGTCGCCGAGGTCGTCACCCGGGGCCGGCGCACGCTGGAGGAGACCGGGCGGCATCCCGAGTTCATCCCCGCCCTCCTGGAGCACTGGGCCCGCGACGAGCTCCTGGCCGCCGCCCGTGCCCAGGGCCGGCCGCTCTCGCCGCTGCCCAAGCTGCTCTTCGTGTGCGAGCACAACGAGGGGCGTTCGCAGGTGGCCGGCGCCCTCGCCGAGCACCTGTCAGCGGGTCGGGTCCTGGTCCGGTCCGCCGGCCTGCACCCCACCGGCCGGCTCAACCCGCACGCGGTGACCGTCCTGGCGGAGCGCGGGATCGAGCTGCGCAACCCGCTCCCCCAGACCGTGCACGCCGACGCCCTCGACGCCGCCGACGTCGTCGTCCTCATCGGCTGCTGCGAGGACGAGGTCGACCTCGCCGGCCGGCGCACCGTCCGCTGGGACGTCGACGACCCCTACGCCCAGGACCTGGCGACGGCGCGCCGGATCGCCGACGAGCTCGAGACCCGCGTGCGCTCCCTGCTCGCCGATCTCGAGGTGCCGGTCCTGGAGCAGGAGGTCGTCCGCACCGCGTCCTGAGCCGGCGAGGACGTCAGGCGATGCGGAGCCGTACCCCGCCGTCCACGAGCCGGAAGGTGACCTGGGACAGGTCCGTCACGACGGCGTCCGCCAGGCCCCGGAGCTCGTGCAGCTCGCTCGTCGTCGTGACCGCGAGGGTGGCGGCGCCGGCCGCCCTGCCCGCCTGCAGACCGGCGGGGGCGTCCTCGACGACGAGGCACCGGGCCGGGTCGACCCCCAGCATCCGGGCCCCGAGCAGGAACGGCTGCGGGTCCGGCTTGCCACGGGTGATGTCGTCGGCGGTGACGACGGTGGCCGGAGGGGTCAGGCCGGCGGCGTCCAGCCGCAGCACCGCCAGGTCCCGGCCCGCCGAGGTCACGATCGCCGCGCGTGCGCCGACCGCGGCCAACGCCTCCCTGGCCCCGGGGAGCGCGACCACCCCCTCGGCGTCCGCCAGCTCGCGCCGGTCGATGTCGGCGGTGGCCGTCTCCACGTCGAGGTGCGGCGCGACCCGGGCCACGATGCCCCTGCTGGGCACCCCGTGGAAGTCGCCGAACCGGGTGAGGGGGATCTCGTGGTGCCGGGCCCAGGCGGTCCAGGCCCGGACCACCGCACCGCGGGAGTCGGTGAGGGTGCCGTCGTTGTCGAAGAGGACCGCCTCGAAGGTGGTCGCGGTCAGGTCGGTCGTCGCGGAGTGGTGCACCGGGCCATTCTCCCAGCCCGGTCCGTCACGGCTGCAGGTCGCTGCGTGCGGTGGAGGTGACCGTGATCGGGACCGACCCGCCGAACGACGCCAGCACCGCGCTCACGACCGGGATCCTGGCGGCCCCGGTGAGCACGACGACCGCCGTCCGACCGTCCGGGGTGCCCGTCCCGGCGGTGACCTCCCATCCGGTCAACCGGGACGGCACGGCCCGGGACGCCAGGTGGTCCTGGGCCGCCTGCACGACACCCGCACTGGTGAGTGGGACGCCGGCGGCGACGCCCGAGGAGTAGGCGGTCGCCTCGTCCAGGGCGTCGCTGGCGTCCAGTGCCGCCGCGTCCGCGGCGTCGAGCAGGTGGATCCTGCCCAGCTGGACCGAGGTGACGCCCACGACCCCGAGGACGACCGTGAGGGCGACCGCCACCATCCCGATGAGGAGGATGCTCACCTGTCCCGCCTCGGCGTCATCCCCGCCCCGGCGCCGGGTGGCCGGCACCCGTTCGGCCCCGGTCGTCCTCCCCGCTCCCGCACCGATCGACACCACCCCGGTCATCCCTGCTCCCGGAAGACGTCCACGGACTCGGTGTGCTGCGCCGTGAGAGTGATCGAGGCGGGGAGCCGTCCGGCCATGAAGTCCGGGACGAGGGGCAGCTGCACCTCCACCACGGCGTCCACGACGACCACGCTCCCCGGCTCCAGGCAGCCAGGCTCGCCGCAGCCGAGGCCGAGCCGGACGTCCCCGGCACCGAAGCCGTGGGCCTGCGCCACCAGCCCGGCGGCAGCCTCGGCACGCAGGGGTGCATCCTGGACCGAGTCGGCGGTGACGTAGCTGCGCCCCGCCTCCCGGGCCGCCGCGGTCACGGCATACGCCCCCGCCTGGACCCGCCCGACCGTCCCGACGAGATAGAAGAGCGGCACGACGAGGAGGACGAGCAGGAACGCCACCTCGACGGTCATCGACCCCCGGTCCGGTGCCGGGCGGCAGGTCGTCACTGGTCCTCCGCGTAGGCCTGGCCGGTGACCACCATCCGGTCGGCCGGACCGAACGGACCGAGCACCGGGAACGCCATCGAGGCGGTGACCTCCACCACCTCCACCCCGGAGACCGCCGTGCGCCGCGCCGACACGGCCACGCCCCCCGTGCCGGGCAGGCTCCCCCGCAGCAGCTCCCGCGCCCGCTGGGCACCGTCCTGCGGACCGGCGTCGGCGCGTGCGCCGTACCGGGCCCCCTCCACCACGTGCGCCGTCGCGGTGTTGTGCAGGTGCAGGGCCAGGGCCAGCTGGACCGCCGCCAGCAGCAGCACGGAGACCATCCCCGCCAGGAGAGCGAACTCGGTGACGGCGGCGCCCCGGTCGGGGTGCGCCGGCGTCACGTCCCGACGCTGGTCACGGCCGTGGTGAAGAGCTGGGTCAGCAGGGGCTCGGCCACCAGCCAGAGGGCTGCGACCAGCCCGGCCGTCATGATCGTGATGAGCACCCAGCCGGGCACGTCACCCCGCTCGGGCTCGGCCGCCCAGGCCCGCAGGTGCCGTGCCAGGGCCCGGCGCGCGGCCGAGGAGCGCGGGGGCGCGCCGGGGATGCGGAGGGTGGTTCGCTGCATCGTGGTCCTTCTCTCTTCTCGTCCGAGCCCGGTCGGGCTGCGGTGCGTCCGTGGTGGTGGGTGCGAGGACGGATCCCCTCACCGTGCGTCATGCGTCATGCGTCATACGTCGTGGTCGTTCTCGTTCGTGTGGTCGGGGGCGTGGACGGTCGTGCGACCGGGACAGGAACCGGGGCCTACACGGTGATCCGCAGCATCGAGGCTCCCGGGAAGACGGCGAACAGGACGGTCACGGGGAGCACGAGGAAGACGACCGGGACCATCATGGTGATCTCCCGCCGGCCGCCCTCCTCGATGAGCGACTGGCGTGCGGCCTCCCGTGCGTCCTCGGCCTGGGCCCGCAGCACCTCCCCGAGAGGCGTACCCCGCTGGATGGCCACGACCAGACCGTCGACGAAGCGCACGATGGGGCCCAGCCCCGTGCGCCGGCCCAGCGCCTGGAGCGCCTCGGGCAACGGAGCCCCCGTCCTGGCCTGCGCCAGGCACAGCTCCAGCTCGGCGGCCAGGTCGCCGGACGAGAGCCGGGTCACCCGCTCCAGTGCCTGCACCGTGCCCTCCCCGGCCGTCACGGACAGGGCGAGGAGCTCGGCGACGGCCGGGAACTCCGCCATGATGCGTCGTTCCCTCCTCCGCGCGGCGCGGGTCAGGAGCGTGTCCCGGAGGACGACACCGGCGAGGAACGCGCACGCGACCAGCACGGCGAGCGCCACGACGCTGGCTCCCCGCGTCCACCACAGCAGGGAACCCAGTGCGGCGGCCAGGACGCAGGCCCCGATCCCCCAGAGCACCTGCTGGGTGCGGAAGCCCTCCACGTCGGCAGGAAGTCCTGCACGGTGCAGGCGGCTGCGGACCGACTCCGTCCCGCCGAGGACCTGGTCCAGCAGGTCGGCAGCCCGGCGGGTCAACGGCTGGACGACGTCGGCCAGGTGCCAGGGCCGCGGATCGTCGAGGCGAAGCAGTCGGGACCGCTGCGGCGGGCGGTCGAGGTAGGGCTCGATCCGGTCGGCCAGGTCCACCCGCCGGTTCAGCGGCACCCCGGCCCAGACGAGGAGCACCCCTGCACCCAGGCCCAGCCCGAGCAGGCCGCCCCACCACGCCAGCACCGTCATCGCAGGACCCGCTGTTCCTGCGGAAGGCGGCCGATCGTCAGCATCAGCCGGTAGGCCAGCAGGCTGGCGCCGGCACCCACGGCCAGGACGGCGGCACCCGTCGGCGTCCCGTAGGCCTCCAGCGTGCTGCCCCGGGTGGCCAGCAGGAGCAGGACGGCCCACGGTGCCGCCATCGCCATCCGGGCGGCGTTCACCGTCCACGACTGCCGGGCCTCGAGCTCGGCCCTGGCCCGGGCGTCCTCCCGCAGGAACGAGGAGAGGGCACGCAGGACCCGACCCAGATCGGTGCCCCCGACGTCGCGGGCGAGCCGCAGGGCCTCCACGAGACGGTCGGCCACCGGGTCGGAGAGCCGTTCCTTGAGCCGGTCGAGGGACTCCGAGAAGCGGCCCGTCGCGCGGTAGTCGTGACCGAACTCCAAGAACTGGGGGCGCAGCTCGACCGGGCCCCGCTCCCCGAGCTGGATGAGGGCCTCGGGCAGGGCCAGTCCGGCGCGAACCGCTGAGAGCACGTGGTCCACCACGTCCGGCCACACCTCCCGCAACGTGCTGCGGCGGGCCCGCGCGCGGCCGCGGACCACCGCGAACGGCGCCCATCCGGCCATCACCGCGAAGCACAGGCTCACCGACCACACCCGGGTGACGGCGAACCCCAGGAGCAGGACGAGCAGGACCAGCACCGCGGTGAACCCCAGGAAGGTGCGGGGTCCCAACCCGCGGATCCCGGCCAGCACGATCTCGTCCCCGAGCCGCTCGACCCGGCCACGGCGCACCGACGGGGCCGTCCGCACGTCCCGCGGCCAGAACGACCACCAGATGCTCGCCAGCCCCAGACCGAGCACCAACCCCCAGAACGCTCCCGCCATCAGCCCCTCCCGAGCATCGTGCCCAGGTCGTACCCTGCACGCACGAACCGGTCCGGGTGCGGCGGGAAACCGTCCGCCCGCACCAGGTCCTGCCCCTCGCGCACGAAGATGTCGGCGGTCTCCACCACGTCACCCTCGACCCGTCCCGGGAGCGCGACGATCTCGCGGACGCGACGGTGCCCGTCGGCGTCCATCCCCAGGTGCACGACGAGGTCCACCGACGTGGCGACCGTGGGGACGACGAAGCTGGCCGAGACGTTCGCCCCGGCGAGCAGGGGCAGCGTGCACATCTTGGTCACGGCCTCACGGGCGCTGTTGGCGTGGACGGTCGCCATCCCGGGCAGTCCGCTGTTGAGGGCGATGAGCAGGTCGAGACTCTCCTCCTGACGGACCTCCCCGACGACGATCCGTCCTGGCCGCATGCGCAACGCCTCCTTGACCAGCCGCCGCAGGGGCACCTCCCCCGTGCCCTCGAGACCGGCCTGCCGGCACTGCATCGCGGCCACGTCGCGCTGGTTGATCTGCAGCTCGAAGACCTCTTCGCAGGTCACCACCCGCTCGTGGGCCGGGATCGCGGCGGCCAGGCAGTTGAGCATGGTGGTCTTGCCGGCCTGGGTCCCGCCGGCGACCAGGATGTTCAACCCGCTGGCCACGGCCGCGGCGAGGAAGTCCGCCGCCGCTCTGGTGAGGCTCCCCAGCCGCACCAGGTCGCCGAGGTCGTCGGCGGCCACGACGAACTTGCGGATGTTCACCGCCCAGTGGCGACGGGTGATGTCCGGGATGACCACGTGCAGGCGGCTGCCGTCGGGCAGGGAGGCGTCCACGAACGGGCTACTGAGGTCGACCCTCCGTCCGGAGCTGCGCAGCATGCGCTCGACGAGGTCCTGGACCTGCTGCTCGGAGAGGAAGGTCGGGGTCAGCTCGGGACGACCGTGCCGGGCCACGAACACCTTGTGCGGCTCGTTGATCCAGATCTCCTCGACCGTGGGGTCGTCGAGGTAGGGCTGGAGCGGACCGAACCCGGCCACCGACTCCAGCAGCACGCGCTGGGTCTCCCGGCGATCGCCCAGCGGAGCCAGCCCGCCCACGAGCGCCCGCTCGTCGTAGTCGTCGAGGACCTCGCCGATGAGGTCGCGGACCTCCAGGTCGTCCCGGGCGGGGTCGAGCCGACGGCGCCGGATGAGCTCCCGCACGTCCTCCTCGAGGTCGTGCAGCGCGGTGGCGTGCATGGACTGCGTCCCCCTGTCTTCACGAACGTCGTCTCGGGCCCCCGGCCCTCGGCGGACCATGCGACCAACGGTGGTGGCGACTGTAAAGGGGTTTTGCCAAAGCGTGACCAAACCCGAACCGAATCTGTGGACAACCGGCCCGGCTGTGGACGACGGGCAGGCCGCGACCTCCCGTGGGGCCACCATGGCCCGGTGCGAGCCCTGATCACGGTCCCCACGTCCCTCGGGTCGCGGCACGTGCTGGTGGACGGCCCGGAGGACCTCACCGCTGCCGACGTCCACGCCCATCTGGGTGCTCCGGGCGTGGTCCCGGCTCCACGGCGACCGCTGCACGGGTATGCCGTCGGCGCCCCGGACCCGGCCCCGGTCCTGCCCCTGCCCCGGCTGGTCGTCGCCGACGGGCCGGACGCGGGAGCGTCCGTCGCGCTGCCCCCCGGGGTGTGGGTCACCCTCGGGCGCGACCCGTCCTGCGCGCTCCCCCTCCTCGACCCCGCCCTCTCGCGTCGACATGCACGCGTCAGGACGGACCGCACCGGCGTCGTCGTCGACGACCTGGCCTCCACCAACGGGGTGCACTGGTCACCGGACCACCGGGAGGGGACCGTCCGCGGACCCACCGACGATGCGCGGGCCGCGCCCCGCAGCACCGGAGCGGTGGACGGGTCGCACCACTGGCCGACCGGGTGCGACCTGCTCGTCGGCGGGTCGCGTCTGGTGCTGCTGACCCGACCCGGTGCGCCCCTGCCCGTCCGGCACGCCCGCGGACGGGCCGAGGTCCGCCCGTGGCCCCGCACGGTCCCGCCCCGACTGGGGACCTCGCTGACCACCCCGCCGCCGCCGGAACCACCGGTCCTGCGGCCGCCGAGCGCGGGGTCCTGGGGCTTGCCCCTGGCCGCCTCGGTGGCGCTGGCGGCGGTGCTGCGGATGCCCTTCCTGCTCCTCTTCGGACTCATGGCCCCCGCGATGATGTTCGGGCACCACCTGGGCGAGCGCCGCAGGGCCAGGGTCGAGCACCTGGCCGCCACCGCCCGCCATGGCGCAGAGCTCACCCGGCTCGGGGACGAGCGCCGGCACGCCCTCGGGGCCGACCTGTCCGTCCTCCGGTCCCGGCACCCGGGCCTGGGCGCCGCCGTCTCCAGCCTCCTGCCCACCCCCACGACCGACCTGTGGTCCCGCGTCCACGAAGCCGTGGAGGTCGTGCTCGGCCGGGCCGGGTGCCCCTCCGCCGTGACTCTCGACGGGGTGCCCGTCGACCACGCCGACGCGCCCCTCGTCCTCGACCTGGCCGGCCCGGTGACGGTGGTCGGGCCCCCGCACCTGCGCGACGCCTTGGTGCGGTCCGTGCTGCTCCAGGCCGTGACGACCCATCCACCCTCCGCCCTCTCGATGGTGGTCGACCCCGGGACGCACCCCGGGGACGCCTGGGACCTGCTGGCCTGGCTGCCCCATACCCGTCCTGTCCCCGGGGATGAGGCGGTCGCCGTCCGATGGGGGCAGCACCTCAGTCTGGTCGAGGACGTCCGGGACGCGCCGGCCGGTCGGACCCGGATCGAGGTCGCCGGCCCCGCACGGGCGGTCCTGCGTCGCCCCGGCGAGCCCGACGTGGTGTTCCTGCCGACCATGCTCGGCCTCCCGCTGGCCCGTCACCTGGCCCGGATGCTGGCCGGATGGGCCGAGGAGGATCCCGACGCCGGTCACGGGACCGCTACGGCCGCCCGGACCCTGGGCGACCTGACGTCCTGGCCCACGCACCCGCTCGAGGTCCGGCAGGGGTGGGCGTCCGGGCAGGGTCCGGGGCTGGCCGGGCCGCTCGGCACGGACGACGGGGGTCGACCCGTGGTGGTGGACCTGGTCCGGGACGGGCCGCACGCCCTGGTGGCCGGGACGACCGGAGCGGGGAAGTCGGAGCTGCTGCGCACCCTGGTGACCGGGCTCGCCCTCGCCCACCCGCCGTCCCGGCTGGGAGTGCTGCTGATGGACTACAAGGGCGGCGCGTCACTGGGCCAGCTGGCCGACCTGCCGCACGCCGTCGGACTGGTCACCGACCTGGACCCCTACCTCGCGCGGCGGGTGCTCGTGTCGCTGCGGGCCGAGCTGGGTCGACGGGAGCGGGCACTGGGCGCCGCGGGCCTGCGCGACGTCTCCGACGACGACGCCGGACTGATCCCCCGGCTGCTCATCGTGGTCGACGAGTTCCGGGTCCTCGCCGAGGAGCTGCCGGAGTTCCTGACCGGCCTGGTCCGGGTCGCGACGGTCGGCCGCAGCCTGGGGGTCCACCTGGTGCTGGCCACGCAGCGTCCCGGTGGCGCGGTCCCCCCCGACCTGCGCGCCAACGTCAACCTGCGGGTGGCTCTGCGGGTGCGGGAGGTCGCGGACAGCCTGGACGTCCTGGAGGTCCCCGACGCCGCCCGGTTGCCGGAGGACCGGCCGGGCGCGGCGCTGCTGCGGACCGGGTCCGGCCCGGCCAGGGCCTTCCGGGCCGTGCGGGTGGGGCCGCCGTCCCGGGGCGCGGTGGACGGGGACACCGGCGACGGTGGCCCCACCGGGTCCGGTGCAGGGCGCTGCCCCGTCAGGACGCAGGAGGTCGTGGACGCATGGGCCGGGTGGCGGGCCCTGACACACGGGGAGGGCGGCCCCGCCACCACGTCGTCCGGAGCTTCGCCCACGGACGCGCTCGGGGACCTCGTCGACCTGGTGCGTCGTGCCGCGGCCGAGGCGCCCGCCGGGGAGGCTCCGGACAGGGCGGCGCCGGTCTGGCACCCGCCGCTGCCCGACCGGTTGCCGAAGCCCGCCCCGGGGACCTGGGCGCTGGCCGACCGGCCGGACCAGCAGTCCCAGGAGCCGCTCGTCTGGCGCGCGACCGGCCACCTCTCGCTGGTCGGGGCTCCCCGCAGCGGGCGTTCCACTGCGGTGCGCGCGCTCGTCGCGGCGGCCGGCCGGGTGTGGCTGTACGTCCTCGACCCTGCCCGCGGGCTCGAGGGCACGGAGCTGGCCCGCCACCCCGGCCTGCGCGCCTGGGTGGGGCCGGACGAACCCGCCCACGGGACGGCCGTCCTGCGGGCGCTCGCCCAGCTGGTCGACCGCCGACGGACGAGGGGCGGGGCGGACGGCGCCCCGGTGGTCCTGGTCGTGGACGGTTGGGACCGGTGGGTGCAGGAGCAGGAGGTCGCACTCGGGGACGCCAGGGACCTGGTGGTCCAGCTCCTGCGCGACGGTCCCGCCGCCGGCGTCTCGGTGCTCCTCACCGGAGACCGGCAGCTGGTCACCGGTGCCGTCGCCAAGCACGTCCCCGAGACCTGGCTGCTCCCCACCCACGATCCCACCGACACCGCGGCGGTGGGGCTGCGACCGGCCCAGGTGCCCCGGCACCGGCCACCCGGCCGGGCCGTGCGGACGCGGGACGCCCTGGTGGCCCAGGTGCACCTGCCCCCGCCGTCCAGGCACGTGCGCGCACCCTCGGACCCCCCTCCCCCTCGGCTGGTCGCCCTGCCGCGCCTGCTGAGCACGGGCCGGGCGTGGGCGGTCGGAGGGGACCGTGCGGAACCGGTCCCCTGCCCCGCCGGGTCGGTGCTCGTCCTCGGTCCCCCGGGGTCGGGGGTCACCCACGCGCTGTCGGCCATCGCCCAGGGGGCCGAGGGTGCCGTGCTGCGGGTCGGCGGGCCCGGCGAGAGGGACGAGCGGGAGCTGTCCGCCGCCCTGGTGGGAGGGGTCGGCACCGTCGTCCTGGACGAGGCGCACCTGCTGCTCGGATCACGGACCGAGGAGCTGGTCCTGGCGTGGGCGGAACGCACGGGCGGGCGGCTCCTCGTCGGTGGGGAGCTGGCCGCCTGCTCGTCGCTGTTCCGCGGCGCCGTGCCGTTCGTGGGTCGTCACCGCACCGGCCTGGTCCTGCAGCCCTCCCTCCCGGGTCACGGGGCGGCTCTCGGCGTCGACCTGCCGGTGGGGGACGTCCGCGTCCCCGGCCGGGGCGTCCTCGTGGTGAGGGGTCGGGCCACGAGGGTCCAGGTCAGGGCGCCGGCCGCGTCTCCAACCGACCCATGAGGAAGGCCGCGGCGACCACGGACACCCCCACGGCGAGGACGAGGCCCGCGAGCCACCAGGGGGCGAACTGGAACATCGCCAGGCCCAGGGGGACGAGGAGGAAGTTGGCGGCGATGGCCGGTGCCTGGGCGCGGGGGTGCCGGGCCCACAGCCCCTTGGCTGTGTAGGCCAGCCCGATGACGAAGACGACGATCGTGACGACCGACATCAGGACGATCAGCAGGTCGCTCCCCTGGCCCACCGACAGCTCGTAGAGGTAGAAGACGGCGATGCCGACCAGCACCACCGCCTCGGCGGCCACCAGCCCGGCGGCGACCCGCCCGGCCAGCCATTCTCGGGGGGTCGGGTCGGCTGCGCTCACGCGGCCCATCGTAGGCGGACGGTCGCGCACGTCCGGCGGGCCAGGATCCACGCAGGTCGGACCGTTAGGCTCATCGGTCGTGACGGCGGCCAAGCGGATAGCGCTGGAGACCCTGGGGTGGGTCGTCCTGTGCGTGGGGATCCTGGCGCTGTTCCTGCCTGGCCCCGGTCTGCTCCTGACCCTCGCCGGGCTGGCGATCCTGTCCACCCAGTACGGCTGGGCGCGCAGGCTCATGGAGCCGGTCCGGGTCAAGGCCTGGCGGGGTGCGGCCGAAGGGGTGGAGACGGTCCCCCGCATCGCCGCCTCCGTGCTGGTCGCCGTGGTCATGGTCGGGGTCGCCGTGCTGTGGCTCTGGAGCCCGCCGGTCCCCGGCTGGTGGCCGCTGGCGGAGCGGTGGTGGCTCTTCGGCGGCCCGGCCGTGGGGATCACGATGATCGTCTCGGCCCTGATCGCCCTCGGGCTGCTGGTGTATGCCGCGCGCCGGTTCCACCGGCACCCCGCGGCCGTGGCGGACGTCCTGCGGATGGAGGAGCGCTACCAGGCGCGGCGGCGGCACCGCGCCGAGGCGAGGCGCCGGCTCCGACGGATGCGGACCGCCGGCGTCCCGGTGCCGACGCGGGGACGGCGCCGGGGGACCAGCCCCGTGGGGGACGGGGGCTGACGAGCCGGGCGGCGGACGACCGGGGTCAGGACGTCGGGCAGCAGGCCGGGGCCGCGGGCTCCGGCGCGGACGGCCGCCCGACCGTCGGGATGCCCAGGCTGACCGCGGGCTTGCGCGTGCTGCCCTCGGTGCCGCCGTCCTGCAGGGCCGCCCAGGCGTCGCCGCCTCGGGTCCGGCGCACGGCATAGGTCCCGCCCCGCACACCGGAGTCGGCGATGAGGTGGTGCGGCGCGCCGTAGGTGACCGCCACGGTCACCGCGTCACCGGGACGGGGCCGCTCGGCCCCCTCCGGCACGGCGAAGTGCACCAGCCGGTTGTCCCGGGCCCGGCCCGACATCCGTTCGGTCTCGGCGTCCTTGCGGCCCTCCCCCGGCGCGACGAGCACCTCGACCTGCTGCCCCTCGAGCTCGCGGTTGCCGGCCCAGGAGACCTCCTCCTGCACGGCCAGGAGCCGGTCGAAGCGCTCCTGCACGACGGCCTTGGGCACCTGGTCCTCCATGGTGGCCGCCGGGGTGCCCGGGCGGATGGAGTACTGGAAGGTGAACGCGCTGGAGAACCTCGAGGCCCGCACCACGTCGAGGGTGTCCTGGAAGTCCTCCTCGGTCTCCCCCGGGAAGCCCACGATGAGGTCGGTGGTGATCGCCGCGTCCGGGATCTGCTCGCGGACGCGGTCGATGATGCCCAGGAACCGCTCGGACCGGTAGGACCGGCGCATCGCCCGCAGCACCCGGTCCGAGCCCGACTGCAGCGGCATGTGCAGGCTGGGCATCACGTTGGGGGTCTGCGCCATCGCGGTGATCACGTCGTCGGTGAAGGCGGCCGGGTGCGGGCTGGTGAAGCGCACCCGCTCCAGCCCCTCGACCTCCCCGCACGCGCGAAGAAGCTTGCCGAACGCGAACCGGTCGCCGAACTCCACCCCGTAGGTGTTGACGTTCTGCCCGAGCAGGGTGATCTCCACGACCCCCTGGGCGACCAGCGCCTCGACCTCGGCGAGGATCTCGCCCGGCCGACGGTCCTTCTCCTTGCCCCGCAGGGCGGGCACGATGCAGAAGGTGCAGGTGTTGTTGCAGCCCACGGAGATGGACACCCAGGCCGCGTATGCGGAGTCGCGCCGGGTCGGGAGCGTGGAGGGGAAGACGTCGAGCGCCTCCAGGATCTCCACCTCGGCCGCCCTGTTGTGCCGCGCACGGTCGAGCAGGGCCGGCAGCGACCCGACGTTGTGCGTGCCGAAGACGACGTCGACCCAGGGGGCGCGCTCGACGATCGTGGAGCGGTCCTTCTGCGCGAGGCAGCCACCGACGGCGATCTGCAGGTCGGGGTTGGCCAGCTTGGCCGGGCGCAGCTGCCCCAGGTTGCCGTACAGCTTGTTGGCGGCGTTCTCCCGCACGGCGCAGGTGTTGAACACGACCACGTCGGCCACGTCGGGCCGCCCTCCTGGGGGCAGACTGGCCAGGTCCACGTAGCCGGCCGTCTCCAGCAGCCCGGCGAGGCGCTCGGAGTCGTGCACGTTCATCTGGCACCCGTGGGTGCGCACGTCGTAGGTCTTGAGGGTCTCCATACCGTGTTCCAGGGTAACCGGGCCGCGGCGGCGTGAGGACCTGCGCGCGGAGGCGCACGCGTGCGGCGGGTCACGGTCGGGCCCGGACGGGTCAGGGGCGGGTCGCTCCCGGCTCGGCGAGCAGCGGCGGGACGGCGATCGTCAGCAGCAGGGCCGCGGGGACCAGGAGCACCACCACCCCGGACGCCAGGTAGCCCAGGGCCCCCATGACCCCACCGAGGAAGAACAGGCCGACGAGGGCGCCGTGCATGTGCAGCCGTTCCAGGTCGGCGCGCACCGGGGAGGCACCGTCGAGCCGGTTGCGGTAGAGGCCCTTGCCGAGCTCGATCCCGATGTCGGTGACCATGCCGGTCACGTGGGTGGTCCGGATCGTGGCCTCGGAGACCTTGGTGATGAGGGCGTTCTGCAGACCCATGACGAAGCCGAGGGCGGCGACGAGCGGCCACTGCCTCTGGGGCCCCGGCACCAGGTCGGCCACCGCCCCGATCAGCAGGACGAGCAGCGCCTCGGTGAGCAGCACCAGCGCGAACCGCCGGTCGTGCCAGCGCTCCCGCCGGCGTGCCCAGTGGAACTGCACCGCGCACGCCATCGCGCCCAGGAGGAAGGCGACCAGGGCCAGCAGACCGACGGCCACGACGGCCCACCCGCCCAGGACGAGGTGGTCGGCCACGCTGGCCGTGATGCCGGTCATGTGGGACGTGTAGAAGCCCACCGCGACGAAGCCCACGGAGTTGAGGACACCGGCCGTCCAGGCCAGGTGGTAGGCCAGGTGGCGGTTGACCCGCTGCGAGCGAGCCGGCCCGGCCAGCTGCCACACCCGCCACGCCATGTCGGCCTCCTCCACGGGCCCTCCGGTCGGGGAGCCTCGCGCGACGAACTGTAGTGGGGTCGTAGGATGAGGGTCCGAGGAGCACCCGTCTGCGAAGGAGCGGCGATGATCCACAACGATCGCGAGAGCATCGGCGACGAGCTGGGCGTCTACAGCGTGGACGACGAGGACCAGCTCTCCTCCGGGGACACCCTCGACGGCGACGGGGACCCGCTCGACCGCGGCTACACCGCTCCGGACCGGCTGCACGGCTCGCTGGCCTACGGCGTGACACCCGCGGAGCAGCGCGGCGACGAGACGATCGAGCAGCGCATCCGGCAGGAGGAGTCCGACCCGTGGTCGGCCTACGGTGCTCCCGACAACGAGTCCGGGCTGGACCGGCCCGAGGAGGACATGCTCGGCGGAGACGACGAGGACGCCGTTCCCGCCGGCCGGGACGTCTACGGCGGGCACGACGGTCGGATCGGCCGCCTCGTGGCCCCCGACGAGGGCCTGCACCCCGACCGGGAGGCCCGGCTGGTGGCCCGCGAGGGCCGCGCCACGAGCTGGGACTCCCCCGAGGAGTCGGCCATGCACTACACCGACGGCGAGGACGACGGCCTCACCGAGGAGGAGTGGACGCCCGAGCGCGGAGCCGGGCGGGACGAGGAGGAGTAACCGGCCCCAGGCGTCAGTCCCGGCGGTTCTCCGGCAGCTCGTCGAGCGCCTCGCGGACGACCTGGTAGGCGACGCCGGGACCGTAGCCCTTGCGGGCCAGGAAGCCGGCGAGCCGCCGGGTCTGGACGTCGCGCTCCAGCCCGCGCATCGTTCTCAGCCGGCGCGCGACCAGCGCCCTGGCCTGGTCCTTCTCCCGCTCGGGGTCGATCTCCTCCAGCGCGGCGTCGGCCACCTCGTCCGGCACCCCCTTCTGCCGCAGCTCGTGCCGCAGCGCGCCGGCCGCCAGACCCTTGGTCTCCTGCTTGGACCGCACGTACATCTCGGCGTAGGACTCGTCGTCGACGAGCCCGACCTCGGTCATCCGGTCGAGCACCCGCCGCGCCACCTCGGGCTCGCACCCACGGTCGCGCAGCTTGTCCTCCAGCTGCCGCCGGGTGCGCGGCCCCATGGCCAGCTGGCGCAGCACGATCCGTCGGGCGACGGCGTGCGGGTCGGGATCGGCCGCCCCGGTCCGCGCTCGACCGCCACCGCTCGGGTCAGGCGGGGCCCCACCGGGGGTGGACCCTCGTGCTGACCCGTGCTGCGCTCCGCCGGTAAGCCCGGAGGCGCTGGCGAGGGACTCCGCCTCCACCAGCGCCCGCCGGGCCGCAGACAACCGGTCTGCGTCGGTCGCCATCAGAAGTCGACCGAGACCTCACCGGTCACCGGGTCCACCCCGGCCGGCAGGTCGTCGGCGGTCGGCCTGGGCACCCCGATGCCGAGCTTGGCCTTGATCTTGCGGTCGATCTCCTCGGACAGGTCGGGGTTGTCCTTGAGGAACTGGCGGGCGTTCTCCTTGCCCTGCCCCATCTGGTCGCCCTCGTAGGTGTACCAGGCGCCGGACTTGCGCACGAAGCCGTGCTCGACCCCCACGTCGATGAGACCCCCCTCCCGGGAGATGCCCTGCCCGTAGAGGATGTCGAACTCGGCCTGCTTGAACGGCGGCGACACCTTGTTCTTGACGATCTTGGCGCGGGTGCGGTTGCCGACCGCGTCGGTGCCGTCCTTGAGGGTCTCGATGCGGCGCACGTCGATGCGGACCGAGGCGTAGAACTTCAGCGCCTTGCCACCGGTGGTGGTCTCCGGCGAGCCGAACATCACCCCGATCTTCTCGCGCAGCTGGTTGATGAAGATCGCCGTGGTGCCGGTGGTGCTGATCGCTCCGGTGATCTTGCGCAGGGCCTGGGACATCAGGCGGGCCTGCAGACCCACGTGGCTGTCACCCATCTCGCCCTCGATCTCGGCCCGCGGCACGAGCGCGGCGACCGAGTCGATGACGATGATGTCGATCGCCCCCGAGCGGATCAGCATGTCGGCGATCTCCAGGGCCTGCTCGCCCGTGTCCGGCTGGCTGACGAGGAGGGCGTCGGTGTCCACCCCGAGGTTCTTGGCGTAGTCGGGGTCGAGCGCGTGCTCGGCGTCGATGAAGGCGGCGATGCCACCGGCCTTCTGGGCGTTGGCCACCGCGTGCAGCGCGACCGTGGTCTTGCCGCTGGACTCCGGACCGTAGATCTCCACCACGCGACCGCGGGGCAGACCGCCCACGCCGAGCGCGACGTCGAGCGCGATGGACCCCGTGGGGATGACCCTGATGGGCGGGCGGTCCTCGTCCCCGAGCCGCATCACCGACCCCTTGCCGTGCTGCTTCTCGATCTGCGCCATGACGGCGTCGAGAGCCCGCATCCTGTCGTTGCCGGCGGCGACCGGCGATGCCGTCGTCTTCGTCGTGGCCTGGGCCATGTCCGTGCTCCTTCGTTGCTCGTGGTGGGTGCGCCTACCTTCGACCGACCTCCGGCCGCCGCCCCCTCGGAGGGGTCTCGTCCCGTGTCCTGTCAGACGCTAGGTGCCGCCACCGACAGACCCGCCCGCCCACGGCATACCTGTGGACGGCCGGCCCCGCCGGGGGGACCATGGGGACGAGCGTAGTCGAAAGTCTGTACGAACCGGCGGCGCGCCGGCCGGCGTGTCACGCGACCCATGTGACCACTACACTTCGTCGTATGGAGGTCGGGCGGTCCGTCGCGGGCCCCGCCCGGGGCCGTCGTCCGCACGGTCCCGACGTCGGCCACCGCCCACGCCGCCGCCGGCCCGGCTGGGTGCCCAACCAGCACGGTGCCTGGGCGATGCTCACCGCCCCCCCTGCTCGTCGGCACCCTGGCCACCGGACCCCGCTGGCCCCACCTCGTGCTGGCCGCCTTCTGGTTCGCCGGCTTCCTAGCCTTCTTCGCCACCACCCTGTGGCTCAGGTCCCGGCGCCGGCCCCGCTACCTGCCACCCGTGCGCGCCTACGCGGCGGGGGCCGCCGTGCTCGGGCTCGCGCTGCTCTGGCTGGAACCGACCCTCGTGCGCTGGGCCCCGTTGTTCGCGGTCCCCCTCGGGGTCGGGATGGTCGCCTCGGCCACCCGCCACGAGCGGGCTCTGCCCGCCGGCGTGGCGACCGCGGCCGGGTCCAGCCTGATGACCCCGGTGGCCTACGACCTGGGTCACGGTGACCGGTGGGACGTGGCCTGGATCCTCACCGCGGTCCTGGCGGCCTACTTCACCGGCACCGTCCTCTACGTCAAGAGCGCCATCCGGGAGCGCGGCAGCGCCGGCTTCCTCCTCCTCTCGGTGGGCTACCACCTGCTCCTGGTCGTCCTCGCGGCCACCCTGCTTCCCGGACCGGCGCGGGTCCCGTTCGGGGTGCTGGCCGTGGTGCTCGCGGGCCGGGCCGCCCTGGTGCCGCGACGGGGATGGAGCCCCGCCCGGCTCGGGGTCGGTGAGATCGTCGCCACGCTCGCGGTCGTCACGCTCGCGCTCACCACGGTCGGTTGACCCTTCCGCGACGTCAACGACCGCGTCCCCGCTCCCCTACACTGGCTGCCAGTCCGGGACCTCCGACGCCGACGTCATCCCGTGCGTCCCTGCCCCCTGCCCAGGAAGCACCATGGCTCTGCTCGTGATGAAGTTCGGCGGCTCCTCCGTCGCCGACGCCGAGGCGATGCGCCGCGTCGCCCGCCGCGTCGTGTCCGCGCACCGTGCGGGTGACCAGGTCGCGGTCGTCGTGTCCGCGATGGGCGACACCACCGACGAGCTGCTCGACCTCGCCGCCCAGATCGCCGCCGGCACGCCGCCCGAGCGGGAGATGGACATGCTCCTGTCGGCCGGCGAGCGGATCTCGATGGCGCTGCTGGCCATGGCCATCCAGGACCAGGGCGTGCCCGCCCGCAGCTTCACCGGGGCCATGGCCGGGATGCGCACCGACACCGCGCACGGCCGCGCCCGCCTCCTCGACGTCCAGCCGGCCCGCGTCCGCGCCACCCTCGAGGAGGGGGGCGTGGCGATCGTGGCCGGCTTCCAGGGGATCTCGACCGACGACGACATCACCACCCTGGGCCGGGGAGGCTCGGACACCACGGCGGTGGCGCTGGCCGCCGCCCTCGACGCCGACGTGTGCGAGATCTACACCGACGTGGACGGTCTCTACACCGCCGACCCGCGGATCGTCCCCAGCGCCCGGCGGGTCACCCGGCTGACCATCGAGGAGACCCTGGAGATGGCCGCCCACGGGGCCAAGATCCTGCACCTGCGCGCGGTGGAGTACGCCCGGCGCTTCCACGTCCCCCTCCACGTCCGCAGCAGCTTCTCCGACCAGGAGGGCACCTGGATCCTGGTCGGCCGACCCCTCACGGAGGACACCATGGAAGAACCGATCATCTCCGGCATCGCCCACGACCGCTCGTTGGGCAAGGTCACCGCGGTCGGCATCCCCGACCGCCCCGGCGCCGCCGCCGCCGTCGTCGGCGCCGCGTCCCGTGCGGGGGTCTCGATCGACATGATCGTGCAGAACGTGTCGACGTCCAACGCCGCCACCTCCGACATCTCCTTCACCATCCCCGAGAGCGACGGCCCGACCACCGTCGCCGCGGTGCGGGCGCTGCAGGACGAGATGGGTTTCGACGACGTCCTCTACACCTCGCACGTGGGCAAGCTGTCCCTGGTGGGCGCCGGCATGCGGTCCAACCCTCAGGTCGCCGCCCAGCTCTTCGCCGCCCTGGCCGACGCCGGGGTGAACATCGAGATGATCAGCACCTCCGAGATCCGCATCTCGGTGATCTGCGACCAGTCCGACCTGGAGGACGCCGTGCGCGCCGTGCACACGGCGTTCGGGCTGGACGCCGAGGACGAGGCCGTGGTCTACGGCGGGACGGGACGGTGAACGCGGTGGCTGCGCCCGAACGGCACCTGCACGTGGCCCTGGTGGGGGCGACCGGCCAGGTCGGCGAGGTGATGCGCCGGCTGCTGTCCGAGCGCGCCTTCCCGGTCGCCTCGGTGCGCTACCTCGCCTCGGCCCGCTCCGCCGGCACGCGCCTGCCCTGGGAGGGGTCCGTCCACGGCCTTCGGGGGTATGCGGAGGCGCGGGAGATCCTCGTCGAGGACGTCGCCACCGCCGACCTCTCCGGCATCGACGTCGCCCTGTTCTCCGCCGGCGGGTCGGCCTCCCGGGAGCACGCCCCGCGCTTCGCCGAGGCCGGCGCCGTCGTGGTGGACAACTCCTCCGCCTGGCGGATGGACGAGTCGGTGCCGCTGGTCGTCAGCGAGGTCAACCCGCAGGACGTGGGGCTGGCGCTGGGCGGGGCCGGGTCGCGGATCGTGGCCAACCCCAACTGCACGACGATGGCGGCGATGCCGGTGCTGCGGCCCCTCCACGCCGAGGCCGGGCTGGAGCGGCTGCGGGTGGCCACCTACCAGGCGGTCTCCGGGTCCGGGCTCGCCGGCGTGCGCGAGCTCGCCGGCCAGGTCCGCGCGGCCCTGGCCGGCGAGGAGGCGGTGGAGGCGCTGACCCACGACGGGTCCGCGGTGGCGCTGCCGGAGCCGGCCGCCTACGTGGCCCCGATCGCGTTCAACGTCCTGCCCGTGGCGGGCGACCTGGTCGAGGACGGGGAGACCTCCGAGGAGGTCAAGCTGCGCAACGAGTCGCGCAAGATCCTCGGCATCCCCGCCCTGGCGGTGTCCGGCACCTGCGTGCGGGTGCCCGTCTTCACCGGTCACAGCCTGGCGGTCCACGCCGAGTTCGCGCGGCCCATCTCCCCGGAGCGGGCCACCGAGCTGCTCAGCCAGGCGCCGGGGGTCGCGCTGGCCGACGTGCCGACGCCCCTGCAGGCCGCCGGGCAGGACCCCTCCTTCGTCGGCCGGTTCCGGACCGACCAGAGCGTGCCCGAGGGTCGGGGCCTGGTGATGTTCGTGGCCAACGACAACCTGCGCAAGGGCGCGGCGCTGAACGCCGTGCAGATCGCCGAGCTCCTCCTGCAGCACGACCTCTGAACCGGTCGGGTCGCGGCACGGGGCCGTCAGGACGGGCGTGGCGCATCAGGCGCGGGTGACAAGCCGGGCGGCACGGTCCACAGTGGGTCCATGACCGACAACGACGCCAGCACGACCCTGACCGAGGACGAGCAGGCGCTGGTCAAGCGCTCCGCCTTCGGCGCCATCGCCCTCGTCTCACGCTCCGACCCCGGCTTCCTCGCGATGTTCAAGGAGTCGATGGCCGGGTCCAAGGCCTTCCAGGAGGCTCCCCCGGCCGTCCAGGAGCTGCTCCGCGACGGGGGCTTCCCCACGCCCCCGACCGGGTCGCCCGCCGAGGTCGAGCAGACCGTGCTCGACGAGCTCGGGCGGGCCGTCGACGTGCTCCGGGCCAAGGCGCCCGCGCAGGCGGACGGCTACCGCGACGTGGTCCTCGCCGCGGCCGACCGGGTGGCCCAGGCCTCGGACGGGGTCGCGCCCGAGGAACGGGCGATGATCGAGAAGATCCGCGCGGCCGTCTCCGGCGGCCTGGCCGGCGAGCCGCCCGTGGGCGACACGGCCACGGACGCCCCGCCGCAGACCTGAGGCGCGCCTCCACGACGGAGGCACCACGCCGCCGTCCTCAGGAGCGGGTGCGCCGCCGGTCGGGCAGGTAGTGGTGCTCCGGGGGCACGTCCAGGTCGCGGACGACCGCCTCCCACACCCGGCGCACCGGGTCCCCGTCCGCGAGCGCCTGCTCGGCGGTTCGGCTGCCGAGGGACCCCAGCGCCTGACCCTGCGCCACGAGCGCGGCATACCCCTGCCCGAACTCCTGCTCCATCAGGGCCCAGAACTCGCTCAACCGCACCGCGCCAGCCTACCCACCGCCGGCCAGGGCGACGACCAGCAGCATCGCGGGCGCCGCCAGCACGGTGGTGACGAAGACGCTGTCGCGGGCGATGTCCTCGCCGCGCCCGTACGCCACCGCCAGGACGAACACGTTCTGCGCGGTCGGCAGCGTGGACATCACGACGACGGCGAGCACCTCCGGGCCGGGCAGGCCCAGCACCGGACCGGCGACCAGGCCGGCGACGGCGGGCATCAGCCCCAGCTTGAGCAGGACGACCGCGCCGAGCTCGGCCAGGTTGCCCCGGCCGCGCGGCATCGGCGAGAGCCGCAGGGAGATGCCGAAGGCCAGCAGCATCCCCGGGATCGCCAGGCCGCCGACGAGCTCCACCGGGGCCCGGACGGCCGTGGGCAGCGTGAGACCGGTCAGCGCGACGACGAGCCCGAGCATGCTGCCGATCGTCAGCGGGTTGGTGACCGGCGAGCGCAGCAGCCGTCCCACCGACACCCGGCCCGACTGGCTGGCGTCCAGCGCCGCCAGCCAGGCCGGCTGGAGGACGAGCAGCTGCATGAGGATGATCGGCGCGGACCAGGAGGGATCACCCAGGACGTAGATCGCGATCGGCAGCCCCAGGTTGTTGGAGTTGACGTAGCTCACGCTCATGCCCCCCATGAGGGCGTGCGTCAGGCTGCGCCGCAGGACCACCCGGGCCAGGACGAGGTAGGCCGCAGCCGTCACCACCACGCCCGCCACCGTGGCGACGAGGAAGCCGGAGAAGATGACGCCGACGTCGGCGTCGGCCACGACGAGGAAGAGCAGCGCCGGCGAGCCGACCCAGAAGGTCAGCCGGGCCAGCACCTGCTGCTCCGTGCGGCCGAACAGACGTGTGTGCGCGAGCAGCCAGCCGACCGCGACGACCGCCGCGATCAGCCAGAAGCCCTGGAGGACGGCCGCCACGGGGACCATTGTGGACCGCGCTGCTAGCCTGCGTGGAATGCGCGACCCCCGGTCCGGCGACGGCCATCTCCACGACGACGACTACCTCACCGGCGACGGTGGTGTCACCCCCGAGCTCCTCGACCTGCGTCCGCGCACGCCCCGCACGGTCGCCTCGCTCTACGAGAAGCGTCCCGGGCTGAACCCGACGGAGGCGGCCCGTGCGTTCATCGCCTCGGTCGGGCTCCAGGAGCGCTACGGGCACCTGCGCGTCGTGGACGACCTCATCGGCCTGCAGCGCAAGGTCGGGGACACGATCGAGCGCTACACCGACAAGCTGACCAGCGCCGAGGCCCGCAGCGGCTCCGTGGAGTCGGCCAAGTTCGGCATCGGCCAGTTCCGCGGGCACAAGGCCGTGGTCTACGTGGTCGACTGGTCCTTCTTCGCCGGGTCCCTCGGCGAGGTCGCCGGTGAGAAGTTCGTCCAGGCCGCCGAGCTGGCCGAGCGCGAGAAGCTGCCCCTGGTGAGCATGGGCGCCTCCTCCGGGGTGCGCCAGCACGAGAACGTGCTGGGCCTGATCCAGATGCAGCGGATGGCCGCGGCCGCCAACAAGTTCCAGCACACCACGAACCGGCCCTACATCAGCGTCCTCGCCGGGCAGGTGTGGGGCGGGATGTCGGCCAGCGCGGTCCCCAGCGCCGACCTCATCATCGCGCTCGAGGGCACCGACTACGGCTTCGCCGGTCGGCGGGTCATCGAGACGTTCGAGGGCAAGGAGGTCCCCCGCGGCCTGCAGAGCGCGGAGGCCAACTACCTGGACCGCAACGTCGACGTGCTCGTCAAGGGCGTGGAGGAGCTCGTCGAGCTGCTGGGGCGGGTGTTCGAGGCGGGCCGCTCCACCCACCGGATCAGGGACCGCCTCCGCGACCGGGGGCAGGACACCGAGGACACCGGCCGCGAGATCGCCGTGGGCCCGGAGGGCTTCTCGGCCGCGCTCTGGGACCGGCAGGCCGTGGAGCGCAGGGTGCACCTGCCCCGTGACCGGAGGGACCGCGGCCGGGCGACCGCCGGCGAGACGCTGATCGCCCGCTACAACGAGATCGCCGCCGGGGCGGGGCGGCTGGACACCGAGTTCCTGCTCCGGACGGTCTTCGACTCGGCCGTCCCCTTCTACAACCACGTCCGGTTCGAGGAGGACACGATCTATCCGCACGTCGTGGCCGCGCTGGCCACGATCGGGGACCACTCCTTCATGGTCATCGGCGACCAGCCCTCCTACCGCATCAGCGGGGACTACGTGGGCAAGCGCCCGCCCAACCCCGGCCCCGAGGACTACGAGTACGCCGTGCGGATGATGGACGCCGCCGAGCGGTGGGAGCTGCCCATCGTCTTCCTCACCGACACCCTGGGTGCGCTGCCGACGATGGCCGCCGAGCGTCGTGGCCAGTCCCGGGCGATCGCCCAGTGCATCAAGCGGGCCGCCTCCCACCCCTACCCCACCGTCGCGGTCATCACCGGTGCGATGGGCAGCGGCGGCGGGCTGGCCACGACCCCGTTCGGCCGGCACACCGTGATGTTCGACAGCGCCCTCGGCTTCGTCTCCGAGCCGCGCTCGACCGCCACGATCCTCTACAACGTGGCCAACCCCTCCGTCGAGCAGGTGGCGATGACCCTGGAGACGATGAAGGCCTCGGCCGACGACCTGCGCTCCCAGGGCCTGGTCGACACCATCGTCACCGACGGCGACCACCCCGGGGCCACCGCCCGGGCGCTGCGGGC
Organism: Ornithinimicrobium sp.; assembly: GCA_035581545.1. Lineage (GTDB taxonomy): Bacteria > Actinomycetota > Actinomycetes > Actinomycetales > Dermatophilaceae > Ornithinicoccus. The sequence continues at coordinate 36,671 of DATISK010000220.1, forward strand.
CTCGATCGTGGAGGGCTACAACGACCAGCACGGCCTGAGCCCGCGCCGGCTGCGGCAGAAGGCCGACGACCGTCTCCGGCCGCGCACCCTGGGCAAGCTCGCCTCCACGGACTGAGGACCGGGCCGGGGCTCAGCTCGTCCAGGCCCGCCAGAGCGCGGCGTACTCCCCGCCGGCGGCGATGAGCTCGTCGTGGCTGCCCAGCTCGACGATCCGCCCCTCCTGCACCACCGCGATGCGGTCCGCGTCGTGCGCGGTGTGCAGCCGGTGGGCGATCGCCACCACGGTGCGCCCGGTCAGCAGGGCGTGCATCGACCCCTCCAGGTGACGGGCGGTGCGCGGGTCGATCAGGCTGGTCGCCTCGTCCAGGACGAGCGTGTGCGGGTCGGCGAGGATGAGCCGCGCCAGGGCTACCTGCTGCGCCTGGCCCGGGGTGAGCACGTGGTGACCCGACCCCAGCACCGTGCCCAGCCCGCCCGGCAGGGCCCGCACCCAGGCCTGCGCGTCCACGGTCTCCAGCGCGCGCCATACCTGTTCGTCGGGGGCGTCCTCGCGCGCGAGGGCGACGTTGTCGCGCAGGCTGCCGCGGAAGACGTGGTGCTCCTGGGTGACGAGGGCGACCTGCCGGCGCAGCTCCGCCAGGGGCAGCGCGACGAGGTCGACCCCGCCGACCGTCGCCGACCCGGTGCGCGGGGCGTGGATGCCGGCGAGCAGCCGTCCCAGGGTCGACTTGCCCGAGCCGGACGGCCCGACCACGGCCAGCCGCTCCCCCGGGACCAGGTCCAGGTCGATGCCGTGCAGGACGTCCTGCCCCTCGCGGTAGGCGTAGGTCAGGTGCCGACCGACCAGGTGGTCGTCCGTCGGCCGCGCGCTGCCCTCGGTGCGGTCCGGCGGCACCTCGGCGATGCCCAGCAGCCGGGTCGTGGACGCGATGCCGACCTGCAGCCGGTCCACGGTGCCGACGAGCCGGTCGAAGGGCCCGTAGAAGGTCTCGATGTAGAGCATCGCCGCGGTGATCTGGCCCAGCGTGACCAGGCCCCGGGCGTGCAGGTAGGCACCGACCCCGAGCGTGACGACCCGGGGCAGGGAGAAGGCCATGTCCATCACCGCGAACAGCACGTTGCGCAGGGTCAGCCCGTAGCGCTCGGCCTGGGCGCTGACCTCGACGTCGTCCCGGCCGGTGCGCCGCCGCTCCTCCTGCAGCTCCAGCGCCTCCACCGTGCGGGCCCCCTCGACGGTCTCGGTGAGGGTGGTGCTGATCCCGCTGTAGGTGGCCCCCTCGAGCAGGTAGGCCGCCGGGGCGCGCCGCAGGTAGCGGCGGATCTGCTCCATCGACAGCGACGCGGTCACCAGCGTCGGCAGGGCCAGCGCCCAGGAGTTGACCACCATCGCCACCACCGTCAGCAGCACCGTGACCAGGCCGATGACGAACTCGGGCAGGGCCCAGCGGACCGCGCCGCTCATCGACCCCACGTCCCGGGTCACGCGGGTCACCAGGTCACCGGTGCCGGTGGACTCCACGGTCCCCAGCGGAAGCCGCAGGACCGCCCGGACGACGTGCTCGCGGGCCTCGGCGAGGACGTCCTGCCCGAGCACGGCGGCCAGCCACTTGGCCAGGTGGGTCAGCACGGCCTGGGCGACGAGCACGCCGGTGACGACGGCGACGAAGGTGGTCAGGACCGAGCCGGACGGGCTGCCGCCGGCGTCGACGACGGCGTCGACGAGGCGTCCCAGGAGCAGCGGGACCGCCAGTCCTGCGGCCGCCGCGAGGCCGTTGGCGAGCACGACCAGCAGCACGAGCGCGGCGCGGCTGCGCAGCAGACCGCCCAGGTAGCGCACCACGGTCGGCGTCGAGGCCACGGGCAGCCCCCGGACCGGGTCCAGCGCCACGGCCAGGTGGGCCTCGGCGCGGCGCCGTCGCACGTCGTGGCGCTGCCACAGCAGCCGGTGGCGCTCCCGCAGGCCGACCGACCCCGGGGCGGGCGGCCGCAGCACCGCCGGCACCGCCGGCTCCTCCCCGCCCCGGTCGACCCAGGTGGCGCTCCGGCCGGTCTCCTCCACCGGGGCGCTCACGGGTGCACCTCCTGGGCCATGCCGGGACGGTGGGCGTCCGGGGCGGCACCGGGGTGGGCGGCTCGCTGCGGCGGTGGGGGTATGGGGTGCGCGTCGGCCCCGTCCTCCACGGGGTCGCCCCGCAGGACCGTCCGCCGGTAGCCGGCATGGGTGGCCACGAGCTCCTCGTGCGTGCCGACGGCGACGACCCGGTCGTCGGCGAGCAGCGCGACCTCGTCGGCGTGGTGCAGGAGCAGCGGGGAGGACGTGACGACCACGGTGGTCCGTCCCCGGCGGTGGCGGGGCAGCCGCTCACCGATCCGGGCCTCGGTGTGGGCGTCCACGGCCGAGGTGGGTTCGACGAGCACGAGGACCGGGACGTCCGCGGCCAGGGCGCGGGCCAGCACGAGCCGCTGGCGCTGGCCGCCGGACAGGCCGCGCCCCCGCTCGTCCAGCCGACCCTGCCACCCGCCGGGGAGGGTGTCGTAGACGTCCTCGGCGGCGGCCGCGGTCAGGGCCGCCTCGGCCTCCCGTGGGCCGAGCCGGTCGTGCGGGTCGACGGCCTGCTGCAGGGTCCCGGCGAAGACCTGGGCGCCGGCGTCGCTGACGAGCACCAGCCGTCGGAGCTGGGCCAGCGGCAGGTCGGCCAGATCGGTGCCGGCCAGGGTGACGCCCCACGCGCCCTCGGCCCGGAGCTGGTCGGCCCGCTCGAGCCGGGCGCGCGCGGCGGCCCGCTCGCGCCGGGCGGTGCGGGCAGCACCCCCGGAGGCCTCGTCGTCCTCCTCGGGCA
>DATISK010000221.1:0-11200 GCA_035581545.1 Ornithinimicrobium sp.
GTCCAGCCCCAGGTGCCGTCCCGCAGGAGGTGCCCGGCCGCGATCAGCCCGTCGTTGCTCCCGTCGTCGATGATGCCCGGCACCACGGAGTTGACGATGTCGATGACTCCCGCGACGAGCTCCGGCCGGCCGCCGAGGAAGGCGCGGGCGGTGTTGACCACGATGGTCAGCGCCGCCGTCAGCGAGAGCAGCGCCGTGAAGGTCACCCCGCCCGACCCGAGGTTGCCCCAGGCCACGACGTACCGCAGCCCGGCGCGGACGAGGCGTGGCTGACGCCCCACGTCGAGCAGGTCGTACCACCAGTCCTGCAGCCGGCCCGACCGGTGCGCCTCACGAACCCGGTCGCGCGCCGCCGCGGCCCGCTCGCGGTGCCCGCGCGGATCCTGGGTGAGGGATGACATGGGCCCCATCCTGCCGCGAGCCTTGGGGGCGGCCGAGGGCACCCGTCCCACGGCGAGGGGGCAGAGGTTGATCGGTGCTGGCCGCCACGAGCCAGCCCGTCGCTCAAGGGGCAGCTGCGATGTCCTGCGACAGATCCATCATCACGTCACGGACCTCGTCCGCTGGCGCGAATGGTCCGGGCATCCGGAAGACGCGCGCTCCCCACGTTGTCGTACTCGGCTGGAACCCGGGTCGGCCGCTGCTTCCGAGCAGCACCGCCACAGGGTGGCGGAAGACGCAGATGACGAGCGGGACACCTCGATCCTCCAACGCCGCGTTCAGCGCTGTGCGGCCGAACTCGATCTCACGGGGGCTCACGTGCTTCTCAGCGCACGTGGGGCGCTTCACCACGTCGGTAAGACCGATTCCAGCGTCGAGCGCGGCGTCCTCGAAGTATGTGCACCCGGGGCCGGGTCTTCGAAACAGTCCGGCGTCGGCCAGACGGAGGAGCTGCCGCTGGCCCAACCGTCCCTGGTAGTAGTGGCCGGCCGCGACACTGGTGGGCGTAGGGTTCAGTCCCACGATGACCCCCCGCGGCCGCGCGGGCCAGACGTCGTCAAGGGTGAGGACGGGCTCGCCCATCCACTGGGCCATGGTTCGGTGAGTCGCTGGATGCCCGTCGTCGTGCACATCATCTCCTTCGATGCGAGGGGGCCTCAGCGGGCTCGGCCACACCTTGGCACCTTCCCACACCCGGCGGAGGTCCGCGCATCAGTAGGCCCACCGCGGTGATTCGTCCCGGGTCGGTCAGGTCCTGTGCAGGCTGCGACGGATGGGTGGCCTGCCGCGCTGCAGGCGCGGGGCCTGGTCTGGGTAGTCGATCACCAGGCCGTCACTGTCCACGACGGACACAAGCCTGATGTCGGGAGCAGCCCCCGGCGCCTCCCTGGCCAGTCCGGGACCGCCGTCCACCTGACGGGGTCAAGCCCACGGGGTCGGCGGCGTCCCGTCGCGAGACGTTCGTGACCACCATCGTGAGAGATGGCGTGTCCCTCTGGGTGCACCGTGGCTCGGATCGACTGCTGCGTCGGGAGCCAGGTCTCGATAGAGGCGGACCAGACGTTCGGCCGCCGTCGAGCTGTCGAACCGCCCGGCGATGTTCGCGGACCTGCGTCGCCACCTCGCGTACTCGGACCGGTCGCTCCGGAGGAGAGTCACGGCCGCGGAGAACGTCCCGTCGTCGCAGCGGAGGACGTCGTCGCCGAAGGTGTCGTCGTACTCCGGGATGTCGCGCGCCACGATCGGCAGACCGACGCCGGCAGCCTCGAGGACGCACATCGGGTGGTTCTCCTGCTCGGCGGGCAGGCAGAAGACGTCCGCCGCCTGCAGGTAGTGCTTGACCTCTGGGTGCGGCACCACGCCGGTGAAGAGCAGGTTGTCGGGGGCCTGCTCCATGAGGCGTCGCATCGAGCCGTACTCGGCCCCCAGGTGCTTGAACGGGATGCCTCCCACCCAGATGAACACCATGTCCGGATGCCGACGGGCCAGCTGGTCGAAGACGTCGACCCGCTTGCGCGGCTGGACCTGGCCGACCCCCACGACGACGAAGGCGTCCCTGGAGATGTGCAGGTGCCGCCGCGCTGACGTCCGGGCGCCGGGCGTCGTCCGGTAGGCCTCCATGTCGATGGTGTTGTGCAGGACCTCGATCCGCTCCTTCGGGACCCGCAGGTCGTGCTCGAGAACTCGCGCCACCGTGCTCGACACCGCGAGGACCCTGTCGGCCCGGGAGTAGAACCACCGCATGTAGCGCCGTGCGACGGGACGCCAGTACCTCGCGAGCCGGAGGGAACCGATGAACGAGTCGGGAACCACGTGGGCCGAGACGACCTTCTTGGCCCCGGGGTCCAGGATCTTCCGCCACATGGACGTCCCCATGGTGTGCAGGTGGTAGACGTCGCACGCCACGTTCTCGCGATATCCACCTCGCACCAGCGTGATGTCGTCGCGCCGCTCCAGGGCCGCCGCCATCTCGAGGTATGCCGTGTGCACGCCGTGCCCCTGCACCGAGATGTCGCTCTCGCTCGCCATGTTGACGACCAGGGTGCCGGTCGCGCGCCCGTCCCTCACGGAAGGACCGCCTCGCTGTCGCCCCGAGCCCGGCGCAACCCAGCCAGCGCGGTCTGCCGACCGGTGAGGGCGACGGTGCTCACGCGGCCCACCCCGCGGTGCCGACTGAGCCGCTGGCACGGTCGTAGGTGGCGCACACGGCGTCCACGTAGGCGGCACGTCCGAACGCGGATGCCGTCTGCACGGCCCCGTGCGCCCATCGTCGGCGCAGGGCGGGGTCGCGCACGAGCCAGGTGATCGCCCGGGTGAAGTCCTCGGGCTCGCGGTAGCGGCGGCCGTTGCGTCCGTCGTGCACGATCCCGTCCAGCGAGGCGTCGTCCCGGCACAGCACGGGGACACCGCTGGCCAGGGCCTCCAGCACGGTCAGACCCTGGGTCTCGCTGCGGGAGGCGGAGACGAAGACGTCGGCCAGGCGGTAGTAGTCGGGCACCTGGCCCGGGTCGACGGCGCCGACGAAGCGGACGCGGTCCGTCATGCCGAGGCGCTCGACCTGCCGGCGCAGCGTCCTGGCCTGCGGACCGTGGCCGGCGACCACCAGCTGCCAGGGCTCGTCGCGGACGCGGGCGAGCAGGTCGATGATCTCGGCGACATTCTTCTCCGCGCCCAGCCGACCCAGACTCAGGATGACGGGTATGCCGGGGGTCAGCCCGAGGGAGTCCCGCAAGGTCTGGGAGGGTGGGGCCGGGGCGAACCGGGTCAGGTCGACCCCGGTCGGGACGACCGCGATGGGGACGCGAACGCCATACCCCCGGAGCAGGTGCTCGATCTTGACGCTGGGCGCGATCACGGTGGTCGTCCGGTTGAGCGTCCGTCGCGCGGAGCTGGCGCACAGCGCTCGGCCGGTGCCCCTGTGCGGGAAGAAGTAGTGGGTGTAGTCGGCGTAGACCGTGTGGTAGGTGTGCACGTGGGGCGCCCTGAGCCGGTGGGCCAGACGGCGGGCCCACCAGAACGCCACGAACTCGGTGTGCGAGTGGAGCACGTCCGGCCGCCAGGCGACCAGGTCGGCGAAGGTCGCGGAGTCGACCGGGCGCCCGAGCCTGGCCTGCGGGTAGATGGAGCCGGCGTCCAGGGAGGGTAGCCGGTAGACGCTCCCGTCGAAGGTGGTCCGCCGGACGGGGCCGACCGTGAGGACGCGGACGTCGTGCCCGGCGTCCAGCAGCCCCTGGCGCAGCTCGTCGATCGAGGTGACCACGCCGTTCACCGTCGGCCGGTAGGAGTCGGTCAGCAGCAGGACACGACGCGGCCGGGAGGCGCGCCGGCCTGAGCCGCGGCGGCCGCTGGAGATCCCCATGCCTTCATGGTCTCGGAAGGAGACCGGATCCGTCATCATCCCGTGGTCGGCGGCGAGTCCGACCACGGACTGGATCGACGGGGGGCCGCCTGCAGACAGGCAGGGAGCTGCGGGAACCGGTCGAAGGTCACAGTTGGGTATGTCACGCGTTTCCCTCTTGTCACACGGGACACACGACCCGCATGCTGGGCTCCGTCCCCCCGACAGATCCGAGGAGTTCGTCGTGCGCCGTCCCATCATCGCGCTGCTGTCCGCCCTGGCGGTCGCCCTGACCCCGGCCGCGACGGTCGCGGACACCGGGGAGAGCACGTCGCCCTCCGAACCGGTGATCGACCTGCAGGCGCCCGTCCACGAGGTGGACCAGCGCTTCGGCTGGCTGGAGGAGGACAGCGACGTCCTGGTCAGGCCCACCCCCGTGGTCGAGGCATACCTCGACGAGCTCCCGGCTCCGCAGCCCGGTGCCGAGGTGTACCCCCGGCCGGCCGACGGGGTCTACGACGTCAGCGGTGGCGGCTTCGGGCACGGCATCGGGATGTCCCAGTACGGCGCGGACGGGGCGGGCAAGGCCGGCCTGTCGCACACGGAGATCCTCGGGTTCTACTACCCGGGCACCACCCTGGAGACTCGGTCGACGGGCACCATCAGGATCGGCATCACCATCGACGACGACGGCGTCACCCAGGTGGCGCACCGGCCCGGACTGGTGGTCGGCAGCACCCCGACCGGACCCGCCTACGCGCTGCCCTCCGGCTACTCCCAGTGGCGGGTGCTGGCGACCGCCAGCACCGTCGGGTCCTGCCGGATGGAGGGGCGCGACGCCCAGGGCAGCTGGCAGCCGGTCTGGCCGGCCGGGCTGCCGCAGTCCTGCCCCGTGACCTTCCGCTCCGCCTCGGAGGAGACCGTGGACCTGGTCCTTCCCGGCGGGTCGCTGCGGGTCTACCGGGGGGCGGTGACCGCCACCCACCGCGGGACCACCAGCCTGGCCTCCGTCAACCACCTGCCGATGCAGCACTACCTGCGCTCGGTCGTCATGGCCGAGATGCCCAGCTCCTTCCACACCGAGGCGCTGCGTTCCCAGGCGGTCGCCGCCCGCACCTACGCGCTGCGGGGCAGCAACGGGACCAGCTACTACGACACCTGCGACACCACCTCCTGCCAGGCGTACCGGGGCGCCGGGGCGCGCAGGTCCGACGGCACCGTCGCCGCCTACGAGCACCCGAGCACGACGGCCGCCGTCGACGCCACCGAGGGACAGGTCCTGACCTACCCGTTCAGCACGGGACGTGCGCTCGCCACGACGATGTACTCCTCCTCCACGGGAGGACACACCGCCCGCGGGAACGCCGGCCACGGGTACCTCCAGGCCAGGCCCGACCCGTACGACGCGGTCGCCATCAACCCGCGCCACTCCTGGAGCGCCCAGCTGCCCGTGACGTCGCTGGAGCAGCGCTACCGCATCCATCGCGTCGAGCGGGTCCAGATCCTGCGCCGCGACGGGGACGGCCAGTGGGGGGGCCGGGTGCTCGAGGCCCGGGTCGAGGGATTCACCCCCGACGGCCAGTACACCTGGGCCTACGCCACCGGCGACGGTCTGTCGCTGGCCCGCTCGTGGCCGACCTACGCCACCGGCCTGTCCTCCAACTACTTCACCATCGAGCAGGAGGCGGAGCCGACGCCACCGGCGGAACCGCTGTCCCGCATCGCCGGGACCGACCGCTACCAGACCGCGGCCGAGGTGGCCGAGTCCTGGGCGCCCGGGGTCGGCGTGGTCTACGTCGTCAGCGGCCGGGACTACCCCGACGCCCTCACCGCCGCCGCCCGGGCCGGGGTCTACGGCGCGCCCGTGCTGCTCACCCGCCAGGACGGCGTGCCCAACGTCACCGTCGAGGCGATGCAGCGGCTGCGCCCCCAGCGTGTCGTCGTCGTCGGGGGCACCGGGTCGGTCTCCACGGAGACCGCCGACCGGTTGGCCGGGCTGACGACGACCGGGGTCCTGCAGCGGGTCGCCGGGGAGGACCGCTACGGCACGGCGGCCGCGATGGCCGGCTTCTACCCCGCCGGCGGGGACCGGGTCTACCTGGCCAGCGGTGAGACCTTCCCGGACGCCCTCGCCGGTGCTGCCCTGGCCGCCGACCAGCAGGCCCCGCTGCTCCTGACCCGCGCCGGCCGCCTGGACGCGACCACGGTGCAGCAGCTGCAGCGGCTGGACGCCGCCGAGGTGGTGGTGCTCGGTGGGCCCGGTGCCGTGGCCGAGACGGTGGCCCTGGAGGCCGCCAGCCACACCCGCACCGGCACCGTGCGCCGCCTGGCCGGGCCGGACCGGTACGCCACGATGGAACGTGTGGCCGCCGAGTTCCCGGCCGGCCGGTCGCCCGCCTACGTCGCCTCCGCCCAGGACTTCCCGGACGCCCTGGTCGGGGCAGCCCTGGCCGGCAACCGGGGGGTGCCGATCATCCTCACGGCCAACACGAGCGTGCGCAGCGCGACCGCCGCGGCGCTGCGGCGCCAGACACCGGAGCAGATCTTTCTGCTCGGTGGCCCGCCCACGATCACCGACGCCACGATGGAGCAGATGCGGGCCTACCTGCGCTGAACCGGGTCCGCGGCGCACCGTGCCGGCCAGATGCTAAAGAACTCTTGTGCAAGGAGTCTTTAGCATCTAGCCTGGGCGGATGGAACGAACCCCGAACCGCCACAGCGACCCGGAACGCATCCGGGCGCTGGCCCACCCGCTGCGGCTGGAGCTGCTCGACCACCTGCGCGACGTGGGCCAGGCGACGGCCACCGAGTGCGCCGAGCAGGTGGGGGAGTCGGTCGCCAGCTGTTCCTTCCACCTGCGGACGCTGGCCAGGTACGGATTCATCGAGCGCGCGCAGTCGCGGGGCCGGGAGAAGCCGTGGCGCGTGGTGGAGCAGGGCGCTCACCTGGACGCGCGGCCCGACCCCCTGGTGCCGGGGTCGATGCACGCCGTCCAGGAGCTGGCCAGCCTGACCGTCACCCGGGAGGCGGACCGGGTCTCGCGCTTCCTCGCCCAGGCCGTGGACGAGCCGCAGGACTGGATCGAGGCGTCCACCATCGTCACCTCGGCCTTCTGGGCGACCGCCGAGGAGCTGGCCGCCCTGAGCGCCGAGGTCCAGCGGCTGACCGCGCGCTTCGCAGGTCGCGCGGCCGCTCCGGGCACCCGGCCCGACGGGGCGCGGCACGCCCGCCTGCTGGCGACGCTGAACCCCGACCCCGCACCCCTGAAGGAGCCATGAGGTGGCGGCACCGACCCCGGTGACCGGGGCGGGTGCGACCCGGTGGTGGCGGCGCCGCCCGGGGGCCTGGGAGCACCCCGGCTTCCGCCGGCTGACCCTGGCGTGGGTGTTCACCAACCTGGCCGACAGCGCCCTGTACCTCATGGTCGCCGTCTGGGTGAAGGAGCTGACCGGCTCCGACAGCGCGGCAGCCGTCGTCTTCGTCATGCTGGGGGTGCCCGCCGTCGCCGCACCCTTCCTCGGGCAGGTCGCCGACCGGGTCTCCCGCCGGCGTCTGCTCGTGCTCGCCAACCTCGTGGTGACCGTGATCGTGGCGACCCTGCTCCTCGTCCGTTCCGCGGAGTGGCTCTGGCTCATGTATGCCGTGGTCGTCGCCTACGGGGCGATGGGCTACCTCAGCGCCGCCGCCCAGTCGGGGCTGGTCCGCGACCTGCTCCCCGACGAGCACCTCGCCTCGGGCAACGGCCTGCTCACCTCGGTCGACCAGTCCCTGCGCCTCGTCTCACCGGTGCTGGGGACGGGCCTCTACGCCCTGGCCGGGCCGCGGGCCGTCGTCGTGGTCACCGCGGTCTGCTTCCTGCTCACGGCCAGCCTGATGGCGACCGTCAGGGTGGTGGAGTCCCCGCCCGAGACGGCCGACCAGCGCGGCTCCTACCGGCAGGAGGTCACCGCCGGCTTCCGCCACCTGGTGCGCACGCCGCTGCTCGGACGGCTGACCCTCCTGCTGGCCGTGGTCTGCGCAGCGGCGGGCCTGGTCAACGCGGCCGTCTTCCCGGCGCTCGAGCAGGGGATGGGGCTTCCACCCTCCGCCCTCGGCGCGCTGGTCAGTGCCCAGGGGATCGGCGCCGTCGTCGCCGGGCTCACCGCGGCGTGGGCCGTGGGCCGGTGGGGCGAGGCACGGACCTTCGGGGCCGGAGCGGCCCTGATGGCGGCCGGGATCGCCCCGGTGCTGGGCAGCAGCGTGGTGCTGCTCGTGGGCGGACTGGTGGTGCTCGGGTTCGGGGTGACCTGGTCGGTCGTGGCCTTCATGGTGGTGCGACAGCGGCTCACCCCGCCGCGGCTGCAGGGTCGGACCAACGCCGCCGCCAACGTGGCGATCAACGTGCCCCAGACGCTGACGACCGGCATCGCCGCCGTCCTGATCGCGGTGGTCGACTACCGGCTCCTCGTGGCCGTCACCGTGGTGGTCACCGCCGCCGCCGGCCTGGCCGCCGTCCGCCGCGCACCGGCCGGTGTCCCGACCCTGGCCCCGGCGGCGCGGCCCTGAGCACCCGCGTCACCCGTCGTCGGCGACGCGGAAGCCGGCCGAGCGCCGTTCGTCCACCACCGAACGCACCGTGCCGGCGTCCCAGTCGACCTCGAGGGCGTTGACCGAGCCGAAGTCGGCCCGGGTGGCGGGCTCGACCACGCGCACGGCATACCCGCGCTCTGCCAGCGCCGCCCTGTGCAGGTCGGTCTCCAGCACCATCTCGCCACCGGTGTGGATGAAGCGCGGCGCCGCCACCAGCTCGGCCAGGTCAACGTCGTGGAGGGACCAGAGCAGGACGACCGAGGCGAGCGTGTTCGGGATCTGCTGCCCGCCGGGGGTGCCGAGGACCAGGACCGGCCGCCCCTGCTCGTCGAGCAGCATCGAGGGCGTGCTCCAGCTGACCGACCGACGGCCGGGGGAGGGTTCGTTGGCGGCGGTGGTGCCGAGCGCCTCGAACCGGGTGAGCTGGTCGTTGAGGAAGTAGCCGTCGACGTACCGTCCGCTGCCCCAGTAGTGCGTGATCGTGTTCGTCATCGACACGGCCGTGCCGTCCTCGTCCACGACCGAGATGTGGGTGGTGTTGCCGCCTCCCTCGAAGGGGGCCGCGGCGCTGGGCCCGCGGCCGGTCCCGACGACCTCGGCCGCGATCGCCGCGTTGCGCTGCGGGTCGGTGAGCCGGTCGACCGGGACGTCGACGAAGTCCGGGTCCCCGACGACCGTCTGGACGGACTCCTCGGCGACGGCCCAGGCCTGGGACTGCAGGTGCACGAAGTCGGCCGACCACGGGTCGACGTCGCCGATGCCCCCCGCTTCGGCCACCTGGGCGAGCTGGACGAGGGCCGCACCCGGCAGCGGCGGGGCGGCCGACACCAGGGTGTAGGCCCCCACGCTGCCCGACGGCGGCACGGTCACCTGCAGCTCGTACCCGGACAGGGAGGCGGCGTCCATACCCGGTTCCTGGGTGAGCCGCTCGGCGAGCGTCCCCTCGTAGAAGGCGTCGGCACCCTGCTCGGCGAGGACGCCCATCGTGCGGGCGAGGTCGTCCTGGACGAGCAGGTCCCCCTCGCGCAGGGGTGCTCCGTCGGCGCCGCGGAAGTGCGCCAGGTCGGCCGTGATGCCGTCCACGCTGGGGATCGCCAGCGTCTGGGCCAGGAAGCTCGACACCGGGACCCCGTCCTGGGCCAGCTCGATGCCGGGCCGCAGCAGCTCGGCCCACGGCAGCTCGCCGTGCTCGGCGTGCAGGCGCTCCATCCCGGCCACGAAACCGGGGATCCCCTCACCGCCCGGAGGGATCCGGCCGGCGTCGTTCACGACCTCTCGGTAGTCGAAGCTGGTGACCTCGCCGTCCACGGCCACGAGCGCAGCCCCGCCGCCGCCCACCCCGGAGGTGACCGGCTGCACGACGGCGTCGGCGAAGGCGGCGGCGATCGCGGCGTCGACCGCCGTCCCGCCCTGCTCGAGCATCGCCATCCCGGCGTCGGCGGCGAGCTGGTGGCCGGCGGAGACGCCCTGGGCGCCGAGGGCGCCATCGTCCCCGCTGCCGGTCGTGGCGGTGCCGTCCTCGGCCTGCGGCACCGGTGCGGAGGTCGCGTCCTGCTCGTCCGCCGTCGGCGCAGGGGCGGCGGTCGTGGCCGGACCGGTCGTGGCCGTCGCGTCGGCGGCCCCGTCCGGGGGCGGGACCGGGCCGGTGGCGTCGTCCCCGGTGCACCCGGCGACCAGGACCATCAGGACGCCGACGGCGGCGAGGGACCGTCGGGGGCGGGTGGGACGGGTCATGTCAGCGGTCCTTGTCGGTGGTGGTCCGGCGCTCGGCCGCGGGCGTGGGACGCATCCAGGGGTGGCGCAGGACCCACTCGAGCGGACCGGGGCTGCCCGTGCGGCCCCATGCCAGGCCGAGGAGGTAGAAGGCGAGGATCATGGTGGCGCTCACGGCAGCGCCGACGGGGAAGGAGAGCAGCCCCTCGGGCGGCGGCAGGACCGCCAGGACGAGCACGTGGGCCACGTAGATGCTCAGCGCGTAGGTCCCCAGCACGCCCAGCCGGTGCAGGGGACGGCCCGTCCGCCGGCAGAGCCGGAGGCACAGCGCGACGACGAACACGCCGCCGCCGGTGGCGCTGACCAGCCACAGCGGCATCTGTCCGTGCGCGACGCCCGTGAGGAGCCGGAGCCACCCGTGGTCGGCCCGGGCCCCCAGAGCGGCGTAGGCCACGTCGGCGACGAGGAAGCCCACGACCGCGGCGACGGCGCCCCACACCGCGAGCCGCCGCAGCACGCCGGCGTTCCAGAGGTCGAGGCGGGCCAGGATCAGGCCCACGAGGAAGGGGACCGTCCAGCTGGCCAGGGGATAGGGACCGGTGACCAGGAGGGAGTGCAGCGCCTCGACCGGCGGGGTGGTGAGCCCCACCCCCTCCTGGGCGTGGATGCCCGGGCTGACCACGTCGTGGGTGACGATCCACACCGGCCCGGCGACGAGCAGCACCCCGGTGACCAGCACGAGGGCACGGGTGGAGAGACGCCACAGGAGCGGTGCCAGCAGGAAGAGGAGGGCGTAGGTGGACAGGATGACGCTCACCCGCTGGGTGAGGGTCTGCAGACCCAGCCCGAGCACCAGGAGCAGCAGCACCCGCCAGATCAGCGCCCGCCACAGCACCCGGCCCGACCGCCCCTGGAGGAGCAGACCCATCCCGAGACCGGCCACGACGACGAACAGCACGGACGCGCGCCCGAAGGGGAGCAGGTAGAGCCGCTCGAGGACGGTGTCGGCGTTCGTCGGGCCCACGTTGACGACGATCATCCCGATGATCGCCAGCCCGCGGGCAGCGTCGAGCCCCACCAGTCGCGGTCGTCCTCGTCCGACCGTGACGGCCTGCTGCGCGGTGGAGGTGGCCGTGACCT
>DATISK010000222.1:0-5147 GCA_035581545.1 Ornithinimicrobium sp.
CTGGTGCTGCCGACCGCCGAGCTGATCGCGATGGCCGGGCTGACGCGGGCGCAGATCGAGACCGAGCTGGCGCAGAACCACGAGGCGCGCGAGGTCGTGGAGACGCTCGAGCAGCGCTACGACCACTTCGTCGAGGGCCAGAAGCGCCGCAGCCTGCTCGCGGCCGAGGCGGCCAAGCTGCCCAACGCCGACGAGATCGGGGCCGAGCTGGAGAAGTTCCTCCAGGACCCCGGGGTCGCCGGCCCCGCGCCGCAGGAGGGCACGGCCGTGGACGGCCACCTCGAGGAGCCCGCCGAGGACGGCCCGGACGAGGGTCCCCAGCCCCAGGGGTGACGTCGGGACGGTCCGCTGCGGGAGGCGGGGCCGCCCGCACCGTGGGACGATGTGGGCCGACAACCAGCCCTACTTCCCCAGGAGGACACCCGTGGGTCTCTTCGACCGCAAGGACGACACCCTGCCCGACTCCGCCGAGCCCAACGGCCCGCTGGAGTCGATGGCCAACGCCTTCGTCGGGCGCATCGTCGACGCCGGCATCAAGGGGCCGGGGCCGATGGCCTCCTCGCACAAGGTCGCGGCCGCGGCGCTGAAGAAGGCGGACGGCGACGTGCAGAAGGCCGTCGACGAGATCGTCTCCGACCACGTCAAGCTGGCCAGCGCCGGCGGGTTCGTCACCGGCGTGGGGGGCCTGGTCACCATGCCGGTCTCGCTGCCCGCCAACGTGCTGGGCTTCTACGTGCTGGCCACCCGCATGGTCGCGGCCATGGCCGAGCTGCGCGGGTATGACGTGAACGCCCCCGGCGCGCGGGCCGCCATCAGCCTCGCCCTCGTCGGCGCAGACGCCGAGGACATCCTGCAGAAGACGGGGCTGTCCGTGGCCGCGGGGATGACCGGCTCGGGCCGTCTGGCCCGGATGGCGATGGACCGGATGCCCAAGGCTGCCGGGATGATGGTCAACAAGGCCGTCGGTTTCCGGCTGCTCACCACCGTGGGCGGGCGCGCGCTGGGCAAGCTCATCCGGTTCGTCCCGGTCGCGGGCGGCGTCGTCGGGGCCGGCCTGGACGGCGTGCTCATGAAGCGGCTCGCCGACCACGCCCGCCGCGAGTTCGTCCAGACCTCCCCGGGCGGGACCCCGGTCGCCGGGTAACGGCATACCCCTCCCGGCGCGGGCGACCCACCGGTCGCGCGACCGGGTTATCCACAGATCCAGGGACGGGCCCGGCACGACCGGGCCCGTCTTGGGCACTGTGGGGGGCATGGACGACACGACAGGACGGACCACCCCCACCTCCACCCCCGGTGCCGCCGGGCAGCTCTCGCTCGTGCGCGGGTCGGCGCACCTGATGACGGCGATCCCCCACCTGCTGGGCTACCGGCCCGGCCGGTCCCTGGTGGTCGTCGCGACGGCGGTGCAGGCCGCCGTCCCCGGCCCGGTCAGGGGCCGGGACAGGATCCGGGCGCAGATCGTGATGACCATGCGTGCCGACCTGACCGGCCCGCACGACGTGGCACCGACCGTGCGCCAGCTGAGCGCCCCGGCGGCGCGGCTGCAGGCGCGTCACGGCAGGGACCTGGTGCTGCACTGCTACCTGTGGGACGCCGACGAGGAGCTGGGTGTCCTGGCCGCGGAGGCGCTGCTCGCCCTCGCCCGGGAGCGGCGGGTGACCCTCAACGACCTGGTCCTCGTGGGCCGGGACGCCTACCTCCCGCTCGTCGAGGCCGGGGACCCCCGTGACCCCCGGCTCGCCCGACCCGGGGGGAGGGTGGGGCCCTCGAGCGGATGGCTGCCGCTGCCGTCGCCCGCCGACGTCCCGCTCGTGGCCGATCTGGTCCTGCGGGGCCGCGGCGTGGCGCCCGGGCGGGACGAGGCGGTGGCTGTCGTGCGCCGACGGGACGAGGCGGCGAGCCGGGAGACCGAGCGCGCCCTGCTCGAGCTGTCGCCCGAGCAGCTCGACGGGCACGGCTCGCTGGCCACGCTCGGCCGGTGGGTCTGCGGCGGTTCGTTCAGCGGCCCGCCGACGCCGCAGGAGCGCGCAGCGGCCGCCCTGGTGCTGCAGGACCGGGTGCTCCGCGACGTCGTCCTGGCCCGCTGGCTCCCGCGCCTGTTCACCCTGGACGACCTCCTCGAGCCGGAGGCGGCCGAGAGCCTGCGTGGCCTGCTGCCGCCGTGGCCGCAGGACGACGGCCAGGCGCTGGCGCGGCTGATCACGGTCGCGGGCCAGGTGCCCCTGGACCTGTCGGTGCCTCTGCTCACCCTCGCCGGGCTGCTCGCGTGGGGGACCGGGGAGGGGACCCTGGCCAACGAGGCGGTGGACGTGGCGCTGGAGATCGACCCCGGCTACCGGATGGCCCAGCTGCTCAAGGAGGCGCTGGAGCGGGGCCTGGCACCGGAGCTCGGATCGTCACCGGAGCAGGACGAGGACCCTGGGCAGGGACCGAAGGACGCGGGCCCCGGGCGCGGCGCCGGGAGCGACGACCGGAGCGGCGCTGGGAGCGACGACGGGAGCGGGCGGGGAGGGGACGACGACGGTCGCCGACGCGTGCGGGGTCGCGGCCGGGCGGCCTGACCCTGCGGTGTAGCCTCCGAGCAGGACCACCCAAGGAGGAAGGTGCCCATGTCGGTCATCGTCGGTTACATCCCCACCCGTGAGGGTCGCGCCGCCCTTCGCGCGGCGAGCGCGGAGGCCATGCTCCGCACGACCAAGCTGGTCGTCGTGAACTCCCACCGCGGAGGTCGGGACTTCGACGCCGAGGAGGCCCAGCGGTTCGAGGACGAGCTGGGCAAGGTGCAGCGCGTGCTGGACGAGGCGGGCATCGAGCACGAGGTGCGGGCCCTGGTGCGCGGCAACGAGCCGGCCGAGGACCTCGTCGAGGTCGCCGACGAGAGCGAGGGCGAGCTCATCGTCATCGGTCTGCGCAAGCGCACCCCCATCGGCAAGCTGATCCTGGGCAGCAACGCCCAACGGATCCTCCTCGAGGCCTCCTGCCCCGTCCTGGCCGTGAAGGCCGGCGAGGGCGAGTAGGGCAGTTCCCGACGGCGACACCCCCGTTGACCTGCGGCGGAGCACTCCGGCCAGGTGTCGGGGGCATGCCTGGGCATACGTCGGCAGCGCGCGTCGTTTTATAATGGCAGAGGTCACCTGCTGTGAACGGCAGGATCAGGCACTCCGCCGCCCGGATCACCTCGCCGATCCCTCCTGCCCGGCCGCCCCGCACACGCCCGAAAAGAGTTGGTTCTTCCCGTGACAGCCAAGACCACCCGCCCCGCCGTCCCGACCGATCTTCCGCCGGCCTTCGAGCACGAGGCGCTGCGCACGCTGCTGGCTCAGGGCGCCCAGGACGGGCACGTGGCGATGGCTCAGGTTCGGGACGCGCTGCAGGTCGCCGAGGTCGGCACCGCCGCCGCGCAGAAGAAGGTCCTGCGCGTCTTCAGCGACGCGGCCATCGAGGTCCGCGACGACGGCACCGCGCAGACGGCCGCCAAGCGTCCTCGGACCCGCACCTCGACCGCGACGGGCGGCCGGAGCGCCCCGGCCAAGAAGGCTGCCCCGGCCGCCGCGCAGGACGCCGGTGGCGAGGACGCTGCGGACGCACCGTCGGAGCAGGCCCCCGCCGCGGCGAAGAAGGCGCCCGCGGCCGAGAAGAAGGCGCCGGCGCGCAAGACTGCTGCGGCCAGGACCACCACGGCCAGGACCACGCCGGCCAAGAAGACGGCGCCGAAGTCCGCGACCGCGGCGACGCCCGACGCCGAGGCCGAGGCCGGTGCGCCCGCGGCGAAGCGCACCACCCGCAAGACCGCCGCGAAGAAGACCGCCGCCCAGAAGACCGCCGCCGCCAAGGCCGCGGCGTCGACCGAGGACGTCGAGCCCGACCCCGCGGCGCTCGAGGCCGACGCCGACCTGGTCGTCGAGGAGGGCGGGACGCCGACCGAGGACACCACGGTCGCCACCCCGGTCGCCGAGGGCGTCAAGGCCGCCGACGCCAAGAGCGAGGACGACAGCTTCGTCCTGACCAGCGCCGACGACGACGACGCGCCCGCCCAGCAGGTCGTCACCGCGGGCGCCACGGCGGACCCGGTCAAGGACTACCTCAAGCAGATCGGCAAGGTCGCCCTGCTCAACGCCGTGCAGGAGGTCGAGCTGGCCAAGCGCATCGAGGCCGGGCTGTTCGCCGAGGAGAAGCTCAACTCCGGGGAGAAGATCGACGCCAAGCTCAAGCGCGAGCTGTGGTGGATCTCCCAGGACGGCAAGAACGCCAAGAACCACCTGCTCGAGGCCAACCTGCGCCTCGTCGTCTCCCTGGCCAAGCGCTACACCGGCCGCGGCATGCTCTTCCTGGACCTCATCCAGGAGGGCAACCTGGGTCTGATCCGCGCGGTGGAGAAGTTCGACTACACCAAGGGCTACAAGTTCTCCACCTACGCCACCTGGTGGATCCGGCAGGCGATCACCCGCGCGATGGCCGACCAGGCCCGCACCATCCGCATCCCGGTGCACATGGTCGAGGTCATCAACAAGCTGGCCCGCGTGCAGCGCCAGATGCTGCAGGACCTGGGCCGCGAGCCCACCCCGGAGGAGCTCGCCAAGGAGCTCGACATGACTCCCGAGAAGGTCGTCGAGGTCCAGAAGTACGGCCGCGAGCCCATCTCCCTGCACACCCCGCTCGGTGAGGACGGCGACAGCGAGTTCGGCGACCTCATCGAGGACTCCGAGGCGGTCGTGCCGGCCGACGCGGTCTCCTTCACCCTGCTCCAGGAGCAGCTGCACTCGGTGCTGGACACCCTGTCCGAGCGCGAGGCCGGCGTGGTCTCGATGCGCTTCGGCCTCTCCGACGGCCAGCCCAAGACGCTGGACGAGATCGGCAAGGTCTACGGGGTCACCCGGGAGCGGATCCGTCAGATCGAGTCCAAGACGATGTCCAAGCTGCGCCACCCGAGCCGCTCGCAGGTCCTGCGGGACTACCTGGACTGAGCGGGGTCCGCGCACCCCTCCCGGGGGCGCGACCGCATACCTCATGACGCCGACCGCCGGAGCGCACCACGTGCGTCCCGGCGGTCTGCACGAGGTGCGGTTGGGGCCCGACGACTGGCGCGACTACCGCGAGCTGCGCCTGGGTATGCTGCGCGACGCGCCGGACGCGTTCTGGACCCA
>DATISK010000223.1:0-2484 GCA_035581545.1 Ornithinimicrobium sp.
CGGGCCCACGCGGCGGCGGGGGTGTCGCCGGCAGCGGCGGCCCGCTTCGCAAGGCCCAGGCACAGCACCCCGGCGAACCCGAGCTGGGGAAGGTTCGCGGCCCAGAGGAGGGAGGGGTGCGTGTCGTAGAGCCGGTCGGCGAGCCCGGGCATCCAGAGCGGGACGCTGACCGTCCCGGCCAGGAGGGCGAGGACGAGGAGCGGGCGGCGGTGGGGCAGGTCGCGGGGCAGCCCCCGCACCCCCAGCAGGACCAGCACCCACCCGAGCGGGTCGGGCAGGGCGTCCACCCTCCCGAGGGTGTCGAGCACGATGACGACGAGCCCCATGGCGATGGACTGGAGCGGCCGCATGGGGTGCAGCCTAGAGACCTCCGTCAGGTCGACAGGTGGACCGGGCCGGTGACCAGCCAGGCGGTGCCGCGGGCCCGGAGGTGGAGCACCACGAGGCGAGAACCCATGAAGACGACGCAGAAGGCGATCCACACGGCGAGCAGTCCGCCACCGAGGGCAGCAGTCGTGAGCGCGACCGGGGCGTAGGCGACCAGCGTCACCAGGCCACCCCGGGCCAGGTAGGCGCCGTCCCCGGCACCGATCAGCACCCCGTCGAGGACGAAGACGATCCCGGCGACCGGCTGGCCGAGGGCGGCCACGAGCAGCACCGGGACCAGGGCCTCGTGGACGGCGGTGTCGCCGGTGAAGAGCGCACCGAGCAGCGGGCTGGCCGCCGCGAGCAGCGCCCCGGTCACGACGCCGCTGACCAGGCCCCAGCGGACCATGCGCGCGGTCACCTCGCGCGTTCCCCGGACGTCCCCGGCCCCGAGGTACCGCCCCGTGATCGCCTGGGCGGCGATCGCGATCGCGTCGAGGGAGAACGCGAGGAACGTCCAGATCGTCAGCGCGAGCTGGTGGGTGGCCAGGTCGACGGCCTGGTCGCGGCCGGTGACGGTGCCGGTCGCGACGGCGTACGTCGTGACCAGCAGCGCGGCCCGGAGGGTCAGGGTCCGGATGACGAGGGGTACGGCGGCGTGGGCCGCGGTCCGGATGCCCGGCAGGTCGGGGGCCAGGGAGGCGCCCTCGCGTCGTGCTGCCCGGACCACGACCGCGAGCAGGGCCGCGGCGCTGGCGACCTGGGCCAGCACCGAGCCCCAGGCGGACCCGGCGATCCCGAGACCGGCGACCGGTCCGGCGCCGTACACGAGCAGCAGGTTGAGGGCCGCGTTGAGCACGTTGCCGGCCACCGCCACCACCAGCGGGGTCCGGGTGTCCTGGAGGCCGCGGAGGATGCCGGTGCTGGCGAGCATGACGAGCAGCGGGGTGGTGCCGAGGAAGGCGATTCGCAGGTAGGTGGTGGCCGGCTCCGCCACGGTCGGCCCGGCACCGAAGGCGCCCACGAGCGGCCCGGTGAGCAGGATCCCGAGGACGGTCACGACGGAGCCGATCAGCACTGCCAGCCAGACGCCGTCGATCCCCGGGGCGAGCGCCCCCCGCCGGTCCCCGGCGCCGAGCAGGCGGGCGACCCCGGCGGTCGTGCCGTAGGCGAGGAAGACGCACAGGCCGACGACGGTCTGGAGGATGACCGCGGCGATGCCGAGGCCGGCCAGCGGCGCAGTCCCGAGGTGGCCGATGATGGCGGCGTCGGTCAGCAGGAACATCGGCTCCGCGACCAGGGCGAGGACCGCGGGGACCGCGAGCCGCACGATCTCGCGGTCGTGGGAGCGCGCCATGGGAGGAGACTACTCCCCGTAATGAGTGCATACGGCTATTGACCATGACATGACTAGTCACCTCAGGCTGTTGATGAATCATGCATTTCTGTGGGTTATGCCGCGGCCAGGTCGCCGTGTCGACAAACCAACAGGCAAATCCCAGATGGCGAAAGGCCGAACAGGAATCTGGGCAAGAGTTTCGAGTGCACAACCCTCGGATCACGAAAGCGCAGGTCAGAGGGGGTCTGGGAGGGGGATTGCGATTGTTCTCCACAGGCGCCTCCCCAGTGTGTGCACATCTCAGGGGGGTTCGTCCACGGGGCCGGGCCGGTTATCCACAGGTGCCTGTGGAGGACTCACTTCCCGCCGCGCCGACGAGCGGCGTAGGTTCCCCCGGGTCACCCTCCTGGGGGTGGCCCCGGAACCGGGCTCCCGGCTGCGGATCCGGAGGGTTGTCGGTGCCCGTCCCTACCGTCGGGAACACCGAACCAGCCCACGCGAGACAACTGTCGAGCGGCGACCTGTGGAGGCACTGCGTGAGCGTCACCGACCACGACGCACCCAGCCTGACCGAGCCCTCGTTCGAGGAGTGGGGGGACGGTCCCTCCGCCTACGCGCCGGGTGAGCAGACCTCCCGACCCGGGGACCGGGTCCCGCCCCAGGACAACGCCGCCGAGCAGAGCGTCCTGGGCGCGATGCTGCTCTCGAAGGACGCGATCGCGGACGTGTCCGAGACGGTCCGGGGCTCGGACTTCTACCGCCCGGCCCACGAGGTCATC
>DATISK010000224.1:0-2428 GCA_035581545.1 Ornithinimicrobium sp.
CGGGCGATGGCGAGGTTCTTGGGCACGAGCTCGCCGAAGATCATGGTCAGGGCAGTGCTCAGTGACAGGGCGATCGTGATCGCGATCGGACGGACCCAGCCCTCAGGCAGACCGCTGGACAGGAGTGGTCCGTCGATCAGCTCGGCGATCGCCGGTTCGGCGAGGAATCCGATGGCCAGGTTGGTCACCGTGATCCCCACCTGGGCCCCGGACAGCTGCGTGGAGAGACTGCGCAGCGCCGACTGGACACCGGCGGCGCCCGGCTCGCCGGCCGCGACCGCCTGCTCCACCTTGCTCCGGTCCACGGTCACGAAGGCGAACTCCGCGGCCACGAAGACCCCGCAGGCGGCCACGAGGAAGAGGCTGACGCCGAGCAGGACCAGCTCGGTCATCGGCGTCCCCGGGCCGGAGGTTCGCTCAGTCGGCGGGGGCCGGACGGCAGCGAGAGGCGGGGGCGACTTTGATGGTCGTCCATCGTCGGAGCGTCGGCTCCTTCTGTGCTGGGGGATGGTCGCCGCGATCATACCGGCGGGGTTGCCGCTGCGCCGCTTCGGTGGCCTAGACCGATCTGCGCCGCGGTTCAACCACCCCGAGAGCGGGTATGGACCTCGCCATGGCAGCACCACGCACCATCTTCGTCCTCTCCGGCGGCGGTTCCCGCGGCGCCGGACAGGTCGGGATGCTGCGGGCACTCTGGGAGGCCGGCATCACCCCCGACGTCCTGGTCGGCGGGTCGGTCGGCGCCATCAACGCCTGCTTCGTCGGGGCGCACCCGACCGCGGACGGCGTGGAGGAGCTGGCGGCGCACTGGCTGGGCATGAGTGAGTCAGCGCTCTGCGGCGGACGGCGCGACGCCGTCCTGAACCTCGCCCGCCGTCGCCCCTACCTCTACTCCTCCGACCGGCTCCGCACCCTGGCCAGGTCCTGGGTGCCGACCTACCACCTCGAGAACCTGCCCCTGCCCGTCGTGGTCGCCACGACGGACCTGGCCCCCGGCCGGGCCGTCCATCACGACCACGGCTACGTCCCCGACCTGCTCGCCGCCTCCGCAGCCCTGCCCGGGCTCTTCCCACCGGTCGCCCTCGAGGGCCCCGACGGCGTGGTCACCCATGTCGACGCCGGCATCGCCGAGAACGTCCCGTTGTCCGCCGCCCTGACCCTGGCCGGGCCGGGCGACCGGGTCGTGGTCCTCGACGTCACCCGGGTGCCACAGACCTCACGGGCGCTGCGCAACCCCCTCGACGTGATCATCGCCTCGCTCGTGGCGGCGGTCCGCAACCGCGAGGAACCGGCCTTCGCGCCCGGGGTGGAGATCATCCGGTGCAAGCTCGACGAGTCCTACGACTGCGGTGGCGTGTTCGACTTCGGCCACACCCCCACGCTCTTCCGCCTCGGTGAGGAGGCCGCGGACGCGGCGATCGCCGCGATGCGGCCCACCCGTCCACTGGCCGCCTGAGGACATGACGAGGCGGGTGGCCAGGGCGGTCCCGGGTCCGGTCCCGATGCCTCTGGTCGACCCCGGTCGGTCAGCCGGGCACCTGGTCCAGGAGGAGATCGGCCGCGGCCGCTAGCCGCTCGCCGAGGTAGGTGCCGGGGACGCCGGTCCGGGCCCCGGGCAGCACGAAGGCGTTGCCGGCGTAGAACACCGGGACGCCTGTCCCCGCGGCGGCGTGCAGGGCCTCCACCGCCGGACGACGTTGCGTGGACAGGTGCGACACCACGACGACGGCGGCCGCATCCGTCGCCCCGACGGCGGTCGCGAGCGTGCGTGCGGGGGTGCGCGCGCCCAGCACCCGGCATCCCCGGCGCTGGTGGACCAGCAGCGTCGCCAGCGCCTCCAGGCCCAGGGTGTGCAGGTCCCGCGGTCCGCAGGCCAGCAGGATGGGCCGACCGGACGCCGGCGGCGGTGCGAGCGACGAGACGCGGGACAACCACCCACGGGCGGTCTCCGTGGTCAGGTGCTCCTGGGCGACGTCGCACCGTCCGGTCTCCCAGAAGCTGCCCACCTGCCGCATGGCCGGCATCAGCACGCGGTCGATGGTCTCGGGCAGGCCCAGCTCCTCGAGCGCCCGGTCGAGGAGGTCGCGGATCCGTGCGGGGTCGAGGGCAGCCGAGGCCTCGAGCAGGGCGTGGACCCGGGCCACCCGCGGGTCCTCGGGGTCCAGCAGGGCCCGGACGGCGCGGGCCGCCTCGGACGCCTTGAGCCCCCGGGCCACCTCGTCACGCATCAGCCGGAGCTCGTGGACTGCCTCGTCGGAGTACCGCCGGTGGCCACCCGCGCTGCGCCCCGTCGACGGCACGCCGTAGCGGAGCTCCCACGAGCGCAGCGTGGGCGCCGGCACGCCGAGGAGCTCGCTGACCTCACGGATCGCGCGGCCTGCCCCCGGCTGCCGGTCCTGGGAACCTGCTGTCGACACGGCTGCCTCTC
>DATISK010000225.1:0-3572 GCA_035581545.1 Ornithinimicrobium sp.
TCGGGGCCACCCCCGAGATGCTCGTCCGGCTGCAGGGCGGCCGGGCCCGTTCCCGCGTCCTGGCCGGGACCATCCGCCGTGGGAGGGCACCGGACGCGGCGGTCGCCCCGGCACCGGCCACCACCCCCGCGACCGACCACCCGACCGATCCCCGGCTGCGGCTGGTCAGCAGCGAGAAGGACCTCGACGAGCACGCCTACGCGGTGCGCTCGGTGGCCGACGCGCTCGCCCCGCACTGCACCGACCTGCAGGTGCCCGAGGCGCCCTACGTGCTGGAGCTGCCGGACGTCTACCACCTGGCCAGCGACCTGACCGGCCGGATGGTCAGCGGGGCGACCTCCCTGCGCCTGGCAGCCGCCCTCCACCCGTCCGCGGCGGTCTGCGGCACACCCACGCCGGCCGCCGCCGCCCTGATCGAGGAGCTGGAGGGGATGGACCGCGGCCGCTACGCCGGGCCGGTCGGCTGGGTGGACGGTTCCGGCGACGGCGACTGGGGCATCGCCCTGCGCTGCGGGGAGCTGGCCCCCGACCGTCGCTCGCTCCGGCTCTTCGCGGGGGGCGGGATCGTGGCCGCCTCCGACCCCCGGTCCGAGCTCGCCGAGACGGAGGTCAAGCTGACCGCCATGCGGCACGCCCTGGGCCTGCTCGGGGAGCAGCGGTGATCCTGCGCCGGTCGCTCGAGCGCCTGGGCGACCCCGGGAGGCACCGCGTCCTGGTCACCGGCGACGCCGAGAACGCCGACCCGGCACGCGTCGTCGGGGCCTGCGGGGGCGGGCTCGAGGACGTCCGGGCCGTGGAGGGGCCCGTGCCGGTCCGGGGCTACCGGATCACGACCTGACCCTGGGGTCGACGGTTACGCGGTGGTCGCGCATGACGGGCGCGATCACCACCATGGCCAGCAGGAAGGCGACGACCAGGAACAGGGCCCGGTCCAGCCCGACCACCTCAGCGAGCAGGCCGATCGTGGGGGCACCGAAGAGGAACGCCCCGTAGGCGATCGTGGACACCACGGTGATCGCCCGGTTGCCGCGCCCGGGGACCTCCCCGGCGGCCGACATCGCGGCGGGGAAGATCGTCGAGACGCCCAGCCCCCACAGCAGCCCGCCCACGAGGGCGAGGGTCGTCGAGGGCACGAGGGTCACGACGAGGATGCCGGTGGCCGCCAGGACGCCCCCCGCCCGCACGACCGGGGCCCGTCCGAACCGGTCGATCGTCGGCCCGCCGACCAGCCGGCCGACGGTCATCGTGAGGTTGAACGCCGTCAGCGCCAGCGCCCCCAGCGCCTCGGGCGCGTCCTGGACGTCGACGAGGAGCAGCGCCAGCCAGTCGTTGGCCGACCCCTCGGCCAGCGCCGCCGCCAGGCAGACCAGCCCGATGAGCACCTCGACCCGGGTGACACCACGACGGACCTGCACCCGGCCCGGGTCCTGGACGGAGCCGTCGTCCTCCTCCCCCACGGTCTCGTGCACGAACGTGGTGGCGCCGAGGACACCGCAGACCGCCGCGAGGGCCGCCAGCAAAGGGAGCTGCACCAGTCCCACCCCCAGCCACGCCAGGAGCGCACCGGCGCCCGAGCCCAGCACGGCACCCCCGGAGAAGCCGGCGTGGAAGTAGGGCATCCACGAGCGGTCGCGCTGCTGCTCCACGTGCGTGGCCTGGATGTTCATCGCCACGTCCCAGATGCCGACCGCCACGCCGGTGAGCATCAGCGTCACCATGAGGACCGGGGCCGACGGCGCCAGGGCGACCGCCCCCCAGCCCAGGCAGCCGACGAGGACCGCGGCGAGGACCACCCGGCGGCTGCCGAAGCGGTCGACGAGCCGTCCGGTGAACGGCATCGCCAGCAGGGACCCCAGGCCCATCCCCATGAGAGCCAGCCCCAGCTGGGCCTTGTCCACCCCCAGCGCGTCACGGACGGCCGGGACGCGGGCCAGGGCCTGACCCATGACGAACCCCGCGGCGGCGAAGACGACCATCACGGCCACGACCGACCCGCGGGCCGGGAGCCCCGGTGAGGGTGGTGCGTCGGTGGGCATGCGGTCCTCTCGGGGCGGTCGACGGGCGTGGACGGACGACGCGACGGCGACGGCGCAGGGCGGGTGGGGCCGGAGGGGCGGGCAGACCGGTGCCGCTGCGAAAACCTCTGGCCCCGCCCACCCTACGACGCCACACTGGTGCCGTGGAGACTGACGCGCGCCTGATCGACCTCACCCCGGAGGACTTCCCCCGGGTCGAGGAGCTGGACACCGCCGTGTGGTTCGAGGTGGTGCCCGGCACCACGCCCGAGGAGCTGGTCAACCACCTGGACCTGCGGCACGCCAGGGCCCTGGAGCGGTCCGGCCCGGCCCTGCCCGGTGAGCCGGACCGGGAGCGACCCCCGCTCGTCGGCGTCTACAGCGCCTACGACATGCGGCTGACCGTGCCCGCCCCCGAGGACGGGCTGCGCACGGTGCCGATGGACGGGCTCACCTGGGTCGGGGTCCACCCCGACGCCCGCCGTCAGGGCCTGCTCACCCGGATGATGCGCGACCACCTGCACCGCGTGCACGAGCGCGGCGAGGCCGCCGTGGCCGGGCTGCACGCCTCCGAGCCGGCCATCTACGGCAGGTTCGGATACGGCGCGGCCAGCCTGGACGTCAAGCTCGTGCTCGCCCGCGGGCAGGAGCTCCGCGTGCCCGAGGAGCTCGGCACCGAGGCGGACGCGGTCGAGACCCACCTCGTCACCCTGCCCACCCCCGAGGGCTCCGCAGCGCTGCACGAGGCGCACCTGGCCTGCGCGACGACGAGCCTGGGGGCGGTGACCCGCCCCGACGCCTTCGCCGGCAGCTGGTACCGCGACGTGCCCAAGGCCCGCGGTACCAAGGAGCCCCGCCGGCTCCTGCTCGCCCGCCGCGGCGGCACCGTGACGGGGTATGCCGTCTTCCGCCGGGAGAGCAGGTGGGAGGACGAGACGCCCCGCAGCGAGGTCACCGTCGCCGAGCTCGGCGCCGTCGACCACCCGAGCCTGCTCGCCCTGGTCCGCCGCGTCGTCGACCTGGACCTCACCACGAAGGTGACCCTGTGGGGCCGCTCCGTCGACGACCCGGTGCTGTGGTGGTGCGGCGGCCCCCGCGCGGTCGGCGTCCGGGCGATCGACAGCCTCTGGCTGCGGCTCGTCGACGTGCCGCGGGCGCTGGCCGACCGGGGCTACAGCGCCCCCGTCGACCTCGTCCTCGAGGTGGTCGACGAGCTGTGCCCCTGGAACGCCGGCCGCTGGCGGCTGTCCGTCGACGCCTCCGGCGCCGCGACCTGCGAGCGTGCCGACCAGGGGGTCGAGGCCGACGTGGTCCTGCCCGTGGCCGCGCTCGGCGCCGCCTACGCCGGGGGCCGCACGGTGGTGGCCCAGGTGCCCACGCTGGGCGTGCGCGAGCTGCGCCCCGGTGCGGTCCGGCAGCTGTCCCGCGCCATGCGGGCGGACAACGACCCGGTGGGTGCCATCGGTTTCTGACCGTCCGGCCCGCGCACCTGCCGGGCCGGACCGTCCGCCGGGCGGGTCGCTGTCTCAGCCGTCGGCCGGTGCCCGGAGCAGGTCG
>DATISK010000226.1:0-8336 GCA_035581545.1 Ornithinimicrobium sp.
GGTCGCCGACGAGCCGGAGCGCGTGGTGCCCGGCGGTGCGCACACGCCGCCGTCCTGGCCCGAGGCGTAGGAGCCCCGTCAGCCCCGCCGCACCGCGGGGACCCGGTCCTGGCGTCCCAGCCACACCGCGAGGGCCGCGCCGGCGAGGGCGCCGAAGAGGTGCGCCTGCCAGGAGACCCCTTCGCGCAGCGGCAGCACGCCCCAGAGCATCGACCCGTAGAGCACGACCACGAGCACGCCGACGAGACCCCGCCACAGGTGCCGGGAGACGAACCCGTAGACGGCCAGGAACGCGGCATACCCGTAGACCACCCCGCTCGCCCCGATGTGCACGGTGCCCGGACCGCCCAGCAGCCACACCCCCAGCCCGCCGAGGAGGACGACGCCGGCGCTGACCAGCCACAGGTGCCGGGTGGTCAGGGCGAGCAGCCCGCCGAGCAGGAGCAGCGAGACGGTGTTGGTCATCAGGTGCCCGAACCCCAGGTGCAGGAACGGGCTGAGCACGATCCCCGCCAGGTGGCCGGTGTCGCGGGGCCGGATCCCGAACTGGTCCAGCGGCAGCGGGAGCACCAGGTCCACGACCTCGACGGTCCACATGAGCGCGACGAGGAGGAGCACGGGCAGCAGCCGCCGCGCCCAGGTGGGCGCGCCGGGTCGGGCGGGGGCGCGGGAGGTCACCGCTCCATGGTGCCAGGGCAGGAGGCGGGGTATGCCGTCGCGCCGCCCCGGGGTGTGGAATGAGCGGGGCGGCCCGCGCGTTAAGATGATTGACACATCAAGCAACGAGAGGTGAGCCATGCAGTTCGGTCTGTTCAGCGTCGGGGACGTCACGCCCGACCCCACCACCGGCCGCACGCCGACCGAGCACGAGCGCATCCAGGCGATGACCGCGATCGCGCTGAAGGCCGAGGAGGTGGGGCTCGACGTGTTCGCGACCGGGCAGCACCACAACCCGCCGTTCGTGCCGTCCGCACCGACCACGCACCTGGCCTTCATCGCCGCGCAGACCGAGCGCCTGCTCCTCTCCACCGCCACCACCCTCATCACGACCACGGACCCCGTCCGGATCGCGGAGGACTACGCCTTCCTCCAGCACCTCTCCGGCGGCCGGGTCGACCTGATGATGGGCCGGGGCAACACCGGTCCGGTCTACCCCTGGTTCGGCAAGGACATCCGCCAGGGCCTGGCGCTCGCCGTGGAGAACTACCACCTGCTGCGTCGGCTGTGGCGCGAGGAGGTCGTGGACTGGAAGGGCACGTTCCGCACGCCGCTGCAGGGCTTCACCTCCACCCCGCGACCGCTCGAGGGCACCCCGCCGTTCGTCTGGCACGGGTCGATCCGCTCGACGGAGATCGCCGAGCAGGCCGCCTACTACGGCGACGGCTTCTTCCACAACAACATCTTCTGGAACATCGAGCACACCGCCCAGATGGTGGGCCTCTACCGTCGTCGCTTCGAGCACTACGGCCACGGCTCGGCGGACCAGGCGGTCGTGGGGCTCGGCGGCCAGGCGTTCATGGCCGGCACCGAGGCGGAGGCCAGGCGGTTCTTCCGGCCCTACTTCGACAACGCCCCCGTCTACGGCCACGGCCCCAGCCTGGAGGAGTTCACCCGGGCCACGCCCCTGACCGTCGGCACCCCGGAGATGGTGGTCGAGCGCACCCTCGGCTTCGCCGACGCCGTGGGTGACTACCAGCGCCAGCTGTTCCTCATGGACCACGCCGGCCTGCCGCTCGAGGTCGTCCTGGAGCAGGTCGAGATCCTCGGCCGCGAGGTCGTCCCGGTGCTGCGGCGCGAGTTCGAGGCCCGTCGTCCCGCGCACGTCCCCAGCGACCCGCCCACCCACGCCTCGCTCGTGGCCGACGGGCCGCAGTCGCCGCACCACCTGGTCGCCCCGGCCCGGTCCGCCGGCGAGCGGTCCGCAGCCCGGGCGAGCTGACCTCCCCCCGGGACCGCCCGACCGCGGCGGTCCCGGGGCCCTGCCCACCCCATACCCCCGAGGAGTGCCCATGACCCGCCGGATCGTCGTCGTCACCGCCGGACTGTCCACCCCCTCGTCCACGCGGCTGCTCGCCGACCGCATCGCCGACGCGGTGACCACGCAGGTCAGCGCCCGGGGCGAGAGCGCGCACGTGGACGTCGTCGAGCTGCGCGAGCTGGCCCAGGACCTGGCCACGACCATGACCACCGGGGGGATGCCGGTGGGCCGGGTCGCGCAGGCGAGGGAGCTGGTGGCGGCCGCGGACGGCGTCGTCGCGGTGACGCCGGTGTTCACGGCGAGCTACTCCGGGCTGTTCAAGATGTTCGTCGACGCCCTGGACCCCGAGGCGCTCGCCGGCGTGCCGGTCGTCGTCGCCGCCACCGCGGGGACGGCCCGCCACCAGCTCGTGCTCGACCACGCGCTGCGGCCGCTGTTCACCTACCTGCGGGCCGTCGTCGTGCCCACCGGGGTGTTCGCCGCCACGGAGGACTTCGGCGGGGGCGGGTCCGACGCCCTGGGGCGCCGGATCGGGCGGGCGGCCTCCGAGCTGGCGGCGCTGGTCGTCGCCGAGAGCGGGTCCGTCGCGGGCTTCGTCCCGCGTGAGGACGACCTGGCCGCGCCCCGCCGGCGACGGTCGGGCAACGGGGTCGACCAGGACGTGACCGACTTCGAGACGCTCCTGGGCGGGCTGGGGCAGTAGGGGCGGCCGGGCCTTCGCGCCGCAGCAGCCGAACTCCACCGGTGCAGGGGAAATATCCCCTGCACCCACGAGGTTCCGCTGCGTCGGCGGGTCTCGCTCCCGGCGGAACCGCAGGCCCAGACCGTTGACAGGACCGTCCCGCACACTGGTGGGGTGACCTGGACGACGGAGCGGCGGCGCGGGAGCTCCTGCGGCGGGGTGCTGGGCACCCGCGTCGTCGTCGGCGCGGTGATCGTCGGGACCGTCGTGGCGTCCCCCGCCCTGCAGCTCACCGACCTGCGCGACGCCGCCGTCGACCCGCTCGACGGCGAGCCCGGGTCGGGTGGCGAGGGCTACACCTTCCTGCAGACGACCGGTCGCGGCTCACCGCTCACCTGGCCCTGCGGGGCGACCATCGAGATCCTCGTCAACCCGGAGGGGGCGCCCGAGGGGTATGCCGACACCGTCGCCTCCGCGGTCGACCGCCTCAGCGCGGCCAGCGGGTTCACCCTCGAGGTGGTCGGCGAGACCGACGACCGGGACTTCTCCGACCGCGGGCTCGGCCCGGTGCTGCTCGGCTGGGCGGACGAGGAGGAGGTGCCCGAGCTGGCCGGCCCGGTGGCCGGGATCGGCGGCTCGAGCTACGTCCAGGGCCCGGGGGGCGGAGGGCACGCCGTGGGTGGCGTGGTCGTCGTCGACGTCGAGGAGACCACCGGGTGGTTCTCCCGCACCGACCCCGAGGCCGTCCTCGTGCACGAGCTGGTGCACGTCCTGGGCCTGGGCCACAGCGAGGACCCGAGCCAGCTGATGGCCGCCCGCAACGAGGGGCAGCGGGAGCTGGGGGAGGGCGACCTCGCGGGGCTCGAGGCCCTGCGGGAGGCGGCCTGCTCCTGACCGGGCACGGGGCCGGTGACCTGCGCTGTCACCCGCGTCACAGGCAGGGCGGATCCGTTGCCGCCGACCCCGACCCGTGGCAGGCTGAGGGTATGGGCGCCTTCGAGATGTTCACCCGCGGCAACGACGGCAGCGAGGAGCCCTCGACGCCGGTCCCTCCGCCGGTCCGGCCCTCGGTGGGGGAGCAGCTCGGGACGCTGGCCCGCCTCGGGCTGGAGACCCAGGACGGCGTCAGCGCCCAGGACGTGGCCGACGACCGCGACGCGGCGGGGTGGGTCAAGCTGCACCCCTACGTGGCCGTCCTGCAGGTGATGGCCCGCGGCGAGGACGGCTCGCTGACCAGGCACCCGCGCGTGACGACCGTGGACCTGGACCACCTCGTCGGTCCGGAGTCCTACCCCGAGCTCGTCCGCAAGCTGGCCGACGCGGCGGGCACCACGCACCTGCTCAGCGAGGTGGAGGGCGGTGTCGACGAGGAGCGGGGGCGCTGGCTGGTCCGGTTCACCTTCGACGACGTGACCCGGGAGATCCATCCCCGCCGCGACCACGACCGCGCCGACCCGGTGGTCATGCCGGAGCTGTTCTCCGCCGTGGCCGGCGCCGGCCAGCGCCCGGCCTACGTGCGCCACGGCCGGTCGATGACGGTGGCCTACGTGCCGGCCCGGCACGCCGGCGAGCTGCAGCGCGTCTTCTCCCGCTGGGCCTGACCCCCCTGCGCGGGGGACGTCCCGTGTCGTAGGCATGGAGCCATGACGACGACGTCCGCCCCGAGCAGCAGCACCGACCGCTACCGCCAGGCCCGCGACCTCCTGCTGTCCCTGCACGGTCAGACCGGGCGGGCCCGCGCGGAGTTCCGCCACCCGGACGTGGGAGAGCGGTTCAACTGGGCGGTCGACTGGTTCGACGCGATCGCCCGGGGCAGCGACCGGCCGGCGCTGACGATCGTCGAGGAGGACCTCTCCGAGGAGACGCTGACCTTCGACCAGGTCGCCACCCGCTCCGACCAGGTCGCCGCCTTCCTTGCGGCACAGGGCGTCTCGAAGGGCGACAGCGTCATCGTCATGCTCGGCAACCAGGTCGAGCTGTGGGACACGATGCTGGGGGTGATGAAGCTCGGTGCGGTCGTGATGCCCACGACCACCGCCGCCGGCCCCGCCGACCTGCGCGACCGCATCGCCCGCGGGCAGGCCCGGGCCGTGGTCGCCAACCCGGCGGACACCCCCAAGTTCGCGGACGTCGAGGGCGACTACGTGCGCCTCTCCGTCGGCGAGGCGCGGGGATGGACCGACCTGCGCGCGGCCTACGGCACCGCGGTCCCGCCGGCCGAGCACCCGGGCACGGGCGCCCAGGACCGCCTGCTGCTCTACTTCACCTCCGGCACGACCAACCGGCCCAAGCTCGTCGAGCACACCCAGGTGAGCTATCCGGTCGGGCACCTGTCGACGATGTACTGGCTCGGCGTGCGCCCCGGCGACGTGCACCTGAACATCTCCAGCCCGGGATGGGCCAAGCACGCCTGGAGCTGCTTCTTCGCGCCGTGGATCGCCGAGGCGACCATCCTCGTGTTCAACTACGCGCGCTTCGACGCACCCGCCCTGCTGAAGGTGCTGCGCGCCCACCGGGTGACGACCTTCTGCGCCCCGCCGACCGTGTGGCGCATGCTCATCAACGCCGACCTCTCCGGCGGGCCCGGTGCGCTGCGCGAGGTGATCGGGGCCGGTGAGCCGCTCAACCCCGAGGTCATCGCGCAGGTGCAGCGGCAGTGGGGGCTGACGCTGCGCGACGGCTACGGGCAGACCGAGACCACCGCCCAGATCGGCAACTGCCCCGGGGACCGGGTCAAGCCCGGGTCGATGGGTATGCCGCTTCCCGGCGTCCCCTCCGTGCTCGTCTCCCCCGACACCGGCGAGGTGGTCCAGGGCCCCGGCGAGGGGGAGATCTGCCTGGACCTGTCGGCCGCCCCGGTGGCGCTGATGACCGGCTACCAGGGTGACGACGGGCGCAACGCCGAGGCGATGGCCGGTGGTTTCTACCACACCGGGGACGTCGCGGCACGGGACGCGGACGGGATGGTGACCTACGTCGGACGGACCGACGACGTCTTCAAGGCCAGCGACTACAAGATCAGCCCCTTCGAGCTGGAGTCGGTGCTCATCGAGCACCCGGCGGTGGCCGAGGCGGCCGTCGTGCCGGCGCCGGACGAGGTGCGCCTGGCGGTGCCGAAGGCCTACGTCGCCCTGGTCGACGGGCACGAGCCGACGCGGGAGACGGCCCGCTCGATCCTGCGGCACGCCCGGGAGCACCTGGCGCCGTGGCAGCGGGTGCGGCGGATCGAGTTCTACGAGCTGCCCAAGACGATCTCCGGCAAGATCCGCCGGGTCGAGCTGCGGGCCCGGGAGAACGAGCTGGCCGACGGCGGGTCGGCGGGCGGCCCGGCCGGGCGCGTGGGCGAGGAGTTCCGGGACACCGACTTCCCCGAGCTGAGGGGCTGACGCCCGGAGCGGGCATGATGGTCGGTCGTGACCACCATCGTCTTCCTCCACGCCCACCCCGACGACGAGGCGTCCCAGACCGCGGGCACGATGCGGACGGCGGCCGACGCCGGGCACCGCGTCGTCTGCGTCTACGCCACCGACGGCGACCACGGGACCGTCCCGGCCGACCTGGCCGAGGGCGAGACCGTCGTGGCCCGGCGGCGGGCCGAGGCGCGGGCCTCCGCGGAGGTGCTCGGCACGGCCCGGGTCGACTGGCTCGGCTACGCCGACTCCGGGATGACCGGCTGGGAGCAGAACGCCGGCGAGCGCGCCTTCCACGCGGCGGACACCGAGGAGGCCGCCCGCCGGCTGGTCTCGATCCTCGACGACGAGGACGCCGACGTGCTCGTCGGCTACGACTGGCACGGTGGCTACGGCCACCCCGACCACGTCAAGGTCCACCACGTCGTGCACCGGGCGGCCGACCTCGCCGCCCGTCGCCCCCGCCTGCTGGAGGCGACGATGAACCGCGACCACATGCGCCGCCTCTACGTCGCGGCGAAGGAGGCGGGCCTCGCCGGGGACGAGGGCCAGGACTGGGACCCCGACCTGCCGGCCGACGACGGCAACCCCATCGGCTCTCCCGAGGCGGACCTGCACTGGCACGTCGACGTGCGGCCGGTGATGGCCGCCAAGCGCGCCGCCCTGGCCGCCCACGCCTCCCAGGAGGACGTCGGCTGGATGCTCGGCATGCCGCAGGAGCAGTTCGCGATGGTCTTCGGCGACGAGTGGTACATCGAGGAGGGCCGCCCCGCCGGCGTCGTCGACGGGCACCCGGTGCTCGACGCCTGAGCCGGCGCGCGGGTCCGCCGGCCCGCCCGGCCCGCACCCGGGCCCACCGCTCGCGGGGGCCGGCGCGGCTGCATACCCTCGCAGGATGGAGCAGACGCCCGCCCCGATGCCCGAGTCCGCACGCGGGCTGCCCGACGGCAGCGACCTGGGGCGCGGGCGGGGCACCGACTTCTACGGCCTCGACGACCTGCTGACCGACCGGGAGCGCGCGCTGCGCGACGGGGTGCGGCGCTGGTGCGACGAGGAGGTGGTGCCGCGGGCGGCGGAGTTCTGGGAGGGCGCGCGCTTTCCCCGCGAGCTGCTGGAGGGGTATGCCGCCACCCGGGTCGCCGGGGCGGCGATCGGGGGGTACGGGTGCGCCGGGGTCTCCCCGCTGGCCGAGGGGATGATGTGCGCCGAGCTGGCCCGGGGCGACGGGTCCGTGGCCACGCTGAACGCGGTGCACTCCGGGCTGGCGATGACCTCGGTGCACCTGCTCGGGTCGGACGAGCAGCGGGAGCGGTGGCTGCCGGCCATGGCCCGGCTCGAGCTGCTCGGCGCGGTCGCGCTCACCGAGCCCACGCACGGGTCGGACGTGGTGAGCCTGGAGACCACCGCCCGGCGGGACGGCGACCACTGGGTGCTCGACGGGGCCAAGCGCTGGATCGGCAACGGGTCCGTCTGCGACCTGGCGGTGGTCTGGGCGCGCGACGACGGCGGGGACGTGGGCGGTTTCGTGGTCGAGGCCCCGCAGCAGGCGCAGGGGTGGGACGCGCAGGTCATCGGGGGCAAGATCAGCAACCGGGGGGTCTGGCAGGCGCACGTCCGCCTCGACGGGGTGCGCGTGCCGGCGCGGAACCGGCTGGCGCAGGCGCGGTCGTTCGAGGACACCAACCGGGTGCTGGCGCGGTCGCGGCAGACCGTGGCGTGGGAGGCGCTGGGCCACGCGGTGGGGGCCTACGAGGGTGCGCTGACCTACGCGCTGCGGCGGGAGCAGTTCGGCCGGCCGCTGGCCCGCAACCAGCTGGTCCAGGACGACCTGGCCCGGATGGTCACGCTCATCACCTCGATGCAGCTGATGTGCACCCGGATGTCGCAGCTGGAGGAGCAG
Organism: Ornithinimicrobium sp.; assembly: GCA_035581545.1. GTDB lineage: Bacteria > Actinomycetota > Actinomycetes > Actinomycetales > Dermatophilaceae > Ornithinicoccus. The sequence goes on from DATISK010000226.1 coordinate 7,971, forward strand.
GGACGGTGCACCCTGGACCAGGCGGCGATGGCCAAGCTGCACACCACCACGGCCGCCCGCGAGGTCGTCGCGACCGCCCGGGACATGCTCGGCGGCAACGGGATCCTGCTGGACCACCACGTCGGGCGGCACTTCGCCGACCTGGAGGCGGTCTACACCTACGAGGGCAGCCGGACGGTCCAGTCGCTGCTCGTCGGCCGGGCGGTGACGGGCGTGAGCGCCTTCACCTGAGGTGTGCGCGCCTGGTCCTGCGCACGAGCCCGGTGCTCGACCGGGGCGTCCGCGGGCGGCTCAGTGCTCGGACAGCTGCGGGCGGAAGGCCCGCCCGCGCTCGCTGGCCGGGTCGTCGAGCACCTGGGCGGGCGG
>DATISK010000227.1:0-25996 GCA_035581545.1 Ornithinimicrobium sp.
TCCCCCACACCTCCTGCAGCAGGGTGTCGCGGGTGACCACCCGTCCCGGCCGCTGGACGAGGTAGCGCAGCCGCTCGAACTCCTTGTAGGTCAGGTCCAGGATCTGGCCGCCCGCCCGGACCGTCCAGCTGGCCTCGTCCACGACCACGTCGGCGACCCGGATCGCCTCGGGCTCGTCCGCGGCGCGCGGCCTGCCTCTCCGGCCGTCCTGGCGGTCGTCGGCCCCGCCGTGCCCGGCGCCGCCCTGCCCGTCCCCGTCGGCGATGTCCGCGGAGGAGGTGGGGGGCCGGGCCAGCAGGAGGCGCACGCGGGCGGCGATCTCGGCCGGCCCCGCGTCGCGCAGGACGAGGTCGTCCAGCGGCCAGCTGGCGTCGAGCAGACCCAGGGCCGCGTCGGCGACGACGGCGAGCACCGGCCGGTCCAGCTCGAGGGCGGACAGGGTGCGCAGGACGCCGTGCGCCGCGACCAGGTCGGTGACCGCGTCCACGACGAGCAGGTCCGGGTCGGGGGCGGACCGGGTGAGCAGGCCGCCGACGTCCATCCCCAGGACGGTGACCCGGTGGGGCAGCAGGACCAGTCCGGGCGCCACCTGGACCACCGCGGCGTCGGCCGGGGTGCGGGGCGTGAGAAGGACCAGGTCGGCCACGGGCCCAGCCTAGTGGCGCCGGTGGGCGCACCCGGCCCGCGCGCACCGCATACGGCAGGATGGGCCCCATGCCCGCCCAGCCCGCGCCCCGCCCACGGATCACGCCGTCGGCGCACGTGGCGGGCGCGGTGTCCACGGTGGCCGGGGTGCTGGCGCTGGCCGCGGCGGTGTCCCCGGCGGTGCTGACGTTCGCGCTCGCGGCGGCCGTGGTCGCGCTGGCCTGGGGGTGGGCCGGGACGCTGTCGCTGCCGACGCCCCGCGGGTCGCTGGGGGTCATCGTCCTCGGCGGGCTCGCCCTCGTGCTCGCCGTGGGGACCCGGCAGCAGGGGCCGTGGCTGGTGTGGGTGCCGGCGGCGCTGAGCATCTCGATGATCGCCGCGTTCGCCCACCAGCTCTTCCGCCGGGACGGTCGCCCGCGGCTGGTGCTCTCGGTCAGCTCGGTCGTCCTGGCGCTGTCGCTCGTGGCGGTCGGCGTGCTCATGGTCCCGCCGACGCACACGCTCGAGGGGACCGGCCTGGTGCTCGGCGCGCTGGCCGCGGCCGCCGCCTCCGCCGGGACCGACCTGCTGGGGCGCTGGCCCGCCCTGCGCGGGTGGCTCGTGCCGCTGGCGATGACCGGCGGCGGGATCGTCGCGGTGCTCGTGGCGCTCGTCCTGGACGCCCCGTGGACGACGTGGCTGCTCGTGGGCGTGGCCAGCGCGGCGCTGAGCCAGGCCGTGCGGGCCGTGCTCGCGCCCCTGCCGACGCTGGCCCTGCCCAGGCCACGGCTGGTCACCGCGATCGCCTCGGTGCTCGTGGTCGGGGCCGTCCCCTACCTGGTCGCGCTGGTCCTCGTGCAGGACGCCGTCGCCTGAGCGCGGCTCACCCCTACGATGGTGCCCGTGCCTATCGAGCTGGATCCCACCATGCACCCCGACCTCGCCCCGCTGGCCTGGATGATCGGCTCCTGGGCCGGTGCGGGGGTGGTCGGCTACCCGTCGATCGAGTCCCGCAACTTCGGCCAGGAGATCGAGGTCACCCACGACGGCCGGCCCTTCCTCAGGTGGACCTCCCGGGCCTGGCTGCTCGACGAGCAGGGGGAGAAGGTCAAGCAGGCTGCGGTCGAGACCGGCTTCTGGCGCCCCCAGGCCGGCGGCGAGGTCGAGCTCGTCCTGGCCCACCCGACGGGCATCGTGGAGATGTACTTCGGGCACACCCAGCCCGCCCGGGTCGAGGTGCGCACCGACGGCGTCATCCGCAGCCCGCACGCCAAGGAGTACACCGCGGCGCACCGGATGTACGGCTACGTCAACGGCAACATGATGTGGGTGATGGACATGGCCGCGACCGGCCACGCCCTGCAGTCGCACGTGTCCGCCGAGCTCCAGCGCGTCTGATCCGTCGCGCCGCGCGCAGCGTTCAGCCGCCGAAACCGGTCCGGGGCGAGACCGGGTCGGAGTAGGACTCCATCGTGTCGGTGCGCAGGTGCTCGCCCAGGGTGGCCATCTGCTGGTCGGCCATGAGCACGATCGAGCCGGCCACGGGGTGCATGTCGATGCCCCGCCACGGGCCCTGCCAGAAGTGGATGTCGCCGCCGCGCATGCCCCGCATCTCGAGCGCCAGGTTGCGCATGTCGCCGACCCGCAGGTCCTGGTCGACGGTCAGGTTGGTGCTCGCCGCGTCGACGAAGCCGGCCAGCCGCGCCGGGTTGGTCAGGGTCTCCCGGGAGAGCGCCTTGAGCAGCACGGCCTTGACGAACTGCATCTGGCGCTCGCCGCGGGAGATGTCGCCCTGGCTCAGCGAGTAGCGCTCGCGGACGAACCGCAGACCCTCCTCGCCGTTCATGTGGTGGGTGCCCACGCTGAACCCGCCGCCGGCCTCGGTGACCTGCACGTCCACCCCGCCGATCGCGTCGGTCATCGACCGGAAGCTCTCGAAGTTGACGATGACCACGTGGTCGATCGGCACGCCGATGAGCGGCTGCAGCGTCTGGACCAGGAGCGGGGCCCCGCCGTAGGCGTAGGACGCGTTGATCTTGGAGCTGCCGCCCGTCCCCGCGATCGGGACGAAGAGGTCGCGGGGGAAGTGGACCAGGTCGACCCGCTCGCGCTCGTCGTCGACGTGGGCCAGCACGATGACGTCGGAACGGCCGCGCTCCACCGACAGGTCGCGGCTGTCGGTGCCCACGATGAGGAAGTTCATCGCGTCGCCCGCCCCGGACGGCCGGGGCGGCACGGTCGCCTCGACCTCGACGCCGGTGACGTCGATCTCCTGGCCGTCGTCGCCCACGATCGGGGCCACCTCGTCGTCGACGTCGTCGACCTCGGGGTCGTCCTCGGCGTCGACACGGCCCTCGGCGTCCACGCCCCCCTCGCCGTCCACGCTGCCCTCCCCGTCGCTCCCGCCGACGTCGCCGGGCTGCTCGCTCCCGTCACCCTCGTCCTCGGCGCCCTCCTGCCCGGGGCGCTGGCCGCCGGAGATGTCGGGGGAGAGGGTGATGGTGGACCTGTCGTCGGCCACGAGGTCCTCGTGCTCGATGTTGGTCGCCACGGTGCGCTGCAGCCAGAACGCGTAGCCGCCCAGCACGAGCACCCCCAGCAGCGCCAGGACGCCGACCCCTGCGGTGATCGCGCGGAGCGGGCCTCCGCGACGCCGTCGACGGGTGGAGGCGCTCTCGCCCCGGTCACGGGCGGCGCGGTCGGTGAACCCCATGGCCCGAAGTGTAGGACGCCGGGCTGACAACCGGCTGCGCGAGCGCCGGTGACGTACCGTGGCGAACCAGACCACCACCGACACCCCTGCTGCGAAGGAGCCGTCCCATGAGCGTCCTGCTGAGCCGTCCCGGAGCCGTCGAGGCGACCGGCCCGGACGCCGGCGTCGCCTCCCACTACGGCAACCCGTCCAAGGAGCAGCGGCTGCTCGCCGAGGGCCTGGCCGTCGTCGACCTGTCCCACCGCGGGGTGGTCACGGTCACCGGGCCCGACCGGCTGTCGTGGCTGCACTCGCTGACGACCCAGCACCTCCTCGGCCTGGCGCCACGCACGTCGGTGGAGACGCTGGTCCTCTCCCCCAAGGGTCACGTCGAGCACGCGCTGCACCTGGTCGACGACGGGGAGACCACCTGGCTGACCACCGAACCGGGTGCCGCCCCCGCGGTCGCCGGATGGCTGGACTCGATGCGGTTCATGCTCCGGGTGGAGGTCGCCGACGTCACCGGGGCGTATGCCGTGCTCGGCGAGCCCGTGGGGGCCGAGTCCGTCCCCGGGGAGCCGGTCGCCTGGGTCGACCCGTGGCCGCAGGAGGTGGGGGACACCTTCGCCTACGGGCCGCCGGAGGCCGAGCACCCCGCCCACGGTCGGACCTGGCGCGAGCTGATCGTGCCCCGGGACCAGCTCGCCGAGGCGGTCGGCGACAGGCCGCTGGCCGGGACGTGGGCGGCCGAGGCGCTGCGGGTCGCCGCCTGGCGCCCCCGGGCCGGGGTCGACACCGACCACCGCACGATCCCGCACGAGCTCGACTGGCTGCGCACGGCCGTCCACCTGCAGAAGGGCTGCTACCGCGGGCAGGAGACGGTCGCCCGGGTGAAGAACCTCGGTCGCCCGCCCCGCCGCGTCGTCTTCCTGCACCTCGACGGCTCCGGGCACGTGCTGCCCGAGCCGGGGACCGAGCTGGTCCCGCTCGGGGGTGGCCGGGCGGTCGGCACGCTGACCAGCGTGGCCCGCCACGCGGAGGACGGGCCGGTCGGGCTCGGCGTGGTCCGCTACGCCACCGACCCGGAGGCCGTGCTCCTGGCCGGCGACGTGTCCGCCGCGCAGACGCCGGTCATCGCACCCGAGAAGCCGGTGCGGCGCGAGCGGCCGTCGGCCCCGCGCCCGTCCGGGGCCCGCTGACCGACCCCGCCCGGCCGACCGGCCACCCACCAAGGAGGACACGACGATGCACGCGGAGCACTTCGACGAGCAGGCCGCCACCTGGGACGACGACCCGGACAAGACCCGCCGCGCGCGCGACGTCGCCGAGGCCGTCGCCGCCGCCGTCCCGCTGACGGGGCAGGAGCGGATGCTGGAGTACGGCGCCGGCACCGGCCTGGTCTCCCAGGCGCTGCAGGACCGGGTCGGGCCGATCACCCTGGCCGACACCTCCGCGGGGATGCGGACCGTGATGGAGGGCAAGATCGCCTCCGGAGTGCTTCCCCCGGACGCCCGCGTGGTGGCCCTGGACGTGGAGATGCAGCAGGTGCCCCAGGAACGCTTCGACCTGATCGTCGGTTCGCTCGTGCTGCACCACGTGCAGCAGCTCGACGCCGCCCTGGCCGGGCTCGCCGACCTGCTCACCCCGGGCGGACACCTGTGCATCGCCGACCTGGACAGGGAGGACGGGTCCTTCCACCAGCACGACTTCGACGGCCACCACGGCTTCGACCGGGCCGAGCTCGCCGCCGACCTCGAGGCCGTCGGGCTCGTCGTGGGGAGGGTGCACGACTGCACGCAGTGCGAGAAGGACGGCGGGCCCTACCGGGTCTTCCTGGCGACGGCGCGCCGCGCGCCGGCCGACACGGGGGCGTCCACCGAGCCGGTGGGCGGGGCCGCCCCGGGGTCGCCGGGGGAGCGCTCCGGCGGCGGACGCTGACCGCACCCCCTCGTGCGCCACGTCGACGAGCGCGAGCGCCGGGCCCGGCTGGCGCTGCGGCACGCGCTGCACCCCGACCACCGGGCCGCCGACCCGGTGGCGGCCACCCGGGCGATGACCGTGCTGCACGCCACCGAGGCGGCCACGGTCCACCTGGCGGTCCGTGCCCGGACGGACCCGGACCGCGGACCCGGGCCCGCGGACGTCGACCGCGTCCTTCACCAGGACCGCTCCCTGGTCAAGCAGCTGGCGATGCGCCGCACCCTGTTCGTCCTGCCGCGCGACCTGCTGCCGGCCGCCCTGGGCAGCGCCTCGGCCCGGGTCGCGCAGACGCAACGACGGATGGTCGCCCGGGACGTCGAGCGGCACGGCGTCGCCGACGACGGACCGGCCTGGCTGGACCGGGCCGGTCGCGCCGTGCTGGAGCGCCTGGCCGGGTCGGAGCCGGTGAGCACCCGCCGCCTGCGGGAGGAGCTGCCCGAGCTGCGGGGCGAGGTGGTCTACTCCCCGCACAAGAGCTACGGCGGGGCCGTGCCGCTCGCACCCCGCGTGCTGACCCTGCTGGGGGCCGAGGGGCGGATCGTCCGCGGGCCGAACACCGGGCACTGGCGGCTCAACCGCCCCACCTGGGCGCTGATGAGCGAGTGGCTCGGCGAGGAGGTCGAGCCCGCCGGGACCGACGAGGGGTATGCCGAGCTCGTGCGCCGTTGGCTGCGCACCTTCGGGCCCGGGACGCTGGAGGACGTCCAGTGGTGGCTGGGATCGACGCGGACCGCGGCCCGGGCGGCGCTGGCCGCGGTCGGGGCGGTCGAGGTGGCCCTGCAGGACGGGGCGACCGGCTGGCTGGCGCCGGACGACCTCGACCCGGTCGCCCCGGTCGAGCCGTGGGCGGCGCTGCTGCCCGCGCTGGACCCGACGACGATGGGGTGGAGGGGGCGCGACTTCTACCTCGACCCCGCCCTCGTCCCCCACCTCTTCGACACCAACGGCAACGCGGGCACCACCGCGTGGTGGGACGGCCGGATCGTCGGGGCGTGGGTCCAGGACCCCGCCGGGGTGGTGCAGGTGGTCCAGGCCCCGGGGACCGAGCTCGATCCGGCCGCGCGGGAGGCCCTCGACGTCGAGGCGGTGCGGCTGACCCGCTGGCTGGACGGGGTCCGGATCGGCAACGTCTACTCCTCCCGGCTGATGAAGCGGGCCCGCCTGCCCTGACGCGCGCGCCGCCCCGGTGGGCGCCGGCAGCGGCCCGGCGCCACGGCACACCCCCTCCCACCCGGCTCGGGTCGCGCCCGGGCGGGCTGGCAGGATCGGCCCATGCCCGCCCCGACCCTGATCACGGTGGCGCCCACGGGTGCCGAGACCGCCAAGGCCGACGTCCCCCGGCTGCCGACCACGCTCGAGGAGCTCGTCGAGACCGCGCGCCGCTGCCAGGGCGCCGGCGCCGGCCTGATCCACGTGCACGTGCGCGACCCCGATGACGACCACCGACCGACGCTGGACCCCGGCCGGCTGCGCGAGACCGTCCAGGCGCTGCGGGAGGCCACCGACCTGGTCGTCCAGCTCTCGACCGGCGGTTCGGTGCACGACCCGCTGGAGCGCCGGCTGACCGTGCTCGAGGCCGAGCCGGACTCCTGCTCGCTGACCTGCGGCACGGTGAACTTCGGCGACGAGGTCTTCCTCAACCCCTTCCCGTTCATGAGCCAGCTCTACGTGCAGGCGCAGGAGCGGGAGGTCGTGCCCGAGTTCGAGCTGTTCGACCTGGGCCACGTCGCGGCGCTGCGCCGGCTCATCGACCAGCACGGGCTGCCCCACGGCGGCCGCGTGCACGTGGACTTCGTCACCGGCGTCCCCGGCGGCATGCCCGGCACCGTCGAGGCCCTGGTCGCCGGCGTGCAGATGCTGCCCGAGGAGGTCACCAGCTGGTCGGCCACCGGCATCGGCCGGGCGCACCTGCCGATCGCCGCCGCCGCGCTCGCCCTGGGCGGGCACCTGCGGGTCGGCATGGAGGACAACCTGATGTATGCCCGGGGGCAGCAGGTGGAGCACAACGCCGAGCTCGTCGAGCGGGTCGCCGGGCTGGCCACCACGATGCAGCGGCCGCCGATGACGCCCGAGCAGGCGCGCGAGCTGCTCGGCGTCAAGGAGAGGAGGAGCCGGTGAGCGCCGGGACGAGGAAGGACGGCCCCCTGGCCGGTGCCCCCGTCGTCGCCGAGGTCGTGCGCAACGGGTTCGTCGAGTCGGTCCACCACGGGATCGTCGTCGCCACCGCGCCCGACGGCTCCACGCCCGTCGCGCTCGGCCCGGTGCAGGCGCAGATCCTGCCGCGGTCCTCGCTCAAGCCGCTCCAGGCGGTGGCGATGCTGCGGGCCGGGGCCGACCTGTCCGGCGAGCTGCTGGCGCTGGCCTGCGCGAGCCACTCCGGGGAGGAGATCCACCAGGAGGGGGCGCTGGCGACCCTGCGCCGCGCGGGGCTGGGTGAGGACGCCCTGCAGAACACCCCCGACCTGCCGCTCGATCCCGACGTGCGTGCCCGGTGGCTCGCCGAGGGCCGGCCGCCGACCTCGCTGGCGCAGAACTGCTCCGGGAAGCACGCCGGCATGCTGGCCGCCTGCGTGGCGGCGGGCTGGGACGTGCAGACCTACCGCGACCCGCACCACCCCCTCCAGCAGCTCGTCGTCGAGACCGTGCAGGAGCTGACCGGCGACCAGGTCGGGGCGGTCACCGTGGACGGGTGCGGCGCACCCGCGCTCGCCGTGACCTCCGCGGGGCTGGCCCGGGCGTTCGGCCGGATCGCCTCCGCCGACCCGGGCACGCCCGAGGGGCGGGTCGCCGACGCGGTCCGCGCGCACCCCCGCCACCTGGGCGGCACCGGCCGGGACGTGACCCTTCTCGTCGACGGGGTGGCCGGGCTGATCGCCAAGGACGGGGCGGAGTCGGTGTATGCCGTGGGCCTGGCCGACGGGCACGGGGTCGTGGTCAAGATCACCGACGGTGCCGAGCGGGCCAGGGTGGTGGTCACCACCGCCGTGCTGCGCCGCCTCGGTCTCGGCGGGGACGACGCCCGGGTGGCGGCCCTGCTCGACGAGCTGGACGCCCGCGCGGTCGTCCGGGGGCACGGGCAGGTCGTCGGCGGGGTCCGCGCGGTGGGGATCGCGTGAGGGCGGTCCTGCAGCGGGTCACCCGCGCGCAGGTCGGCGTCGCGGGGGAGGTCGTCGGCGCGATCGGGCCGGGGCTGGTCGCCCTCGTGGCGGCCACCCACGACGACGGGCCGGAGGACGTGGAGCGGATGGCCCGCAAGATCGCCGAGCTGCGCATCCTGCCCGAGGAGCGGTCGGTGGCCGACTCCGGCGCCGCCGTGCTGGTCGTCAGCCAGTTCACGCTCTACGGCCAGACCCGCAAGGGCCGCCGGCCCTCGTGGGTGGACGCCGCCCCCGGAGAGGTCGCCGAGCCGCTCGTCGAGGCGGTCGTCGCGCAGCTGCGTGGCCGGGGGATCGAGGTCGCGACCGGGGTCTTCGGCGCGGCGATGCAGGTCGAGCTGGTCAACGACGGGCCGTTCACCGTCGTCGTGGACACCTGAGGCACGTCCCGCCGCCCACCGCCCGCGGATCCAGCCGACCCCCAGCGGCACGGCATACCCTGGGACGCATGCCTGCGATCTTCTCGGCCCAGAGCCTGCTCGAGACCCTCATCGGGATGGGCGTCTTCGCGATGATGGTCTGGGCGCTGATCGACGCCGCGCGCACGCGCCCCGACGCCTTCCCGGCGGCCGGCAAGAGGACCAAGACGTTCTGGCTGCTGCTGACGGGGGCGGCGACGGCGGTCGGGTTCATCTTCATGTTCAGCCCGTTCAACCTCTTCAACCTGGCGGCCATCGTCGCCGCCGGCGTCTACCACGCGGACGTCAAGCCGGCCCTGCGGTCGGTGCAGCGGCGGAGCGGTCCGGGCACGCACATGGGCCCCTACGGTCCGTGGTGACCCGGGGTCACGGGCCCACCCGCACCGTCCCCCGTCCCACCCGAGCCGCCGGCTCGGCGCGCACCACCCTCGTCGACGGCCCCGAGGGGCCCCTGGAGGTGCTCACCACCGGCCGCGGGCGTCCGCACACGCTCCTCGCGCACGGTGCGGCCGGGTCGATCGCGACCACCCGGCCCTACGCCGGCCACGTCGCCGGGACGCGCACCTTCGTCCACCAGCGCGGTCACGGCCGGTCCCACCGGCCGGCCGGCACGACCTGGGGGTATGGCGATCTCGCGGGGGACCTGTGGGCGGTCGCCGACGTGGTGGAGGCCGACCGGGCCCTGGGGATCAGCATGGGGGCAGGGGCCCTGCTGGCCGGCCTGACGCAGGACCCCGACCGCTTCCAGCGGGTCGTCCTCGTGCTGCCCGCGGTGCTCGACCGGGTGCGCGACGACGCGGCGACCGCGCGGCTGGGCAGGTTCGCCGACCTGCTCGACGGCGGCGACGTGCAGGCGGTGGCCGAGCACCTCCTGGCCGACCAGCCGGTGTCGGTGCGGGAGGACCCCGCGGTGGTGCGCTGGTGCCACGACCAGGCCGAGGAGCTCACCGGCGGCGGGGTGGCCGACGTGCTGAGGGTGCTCGCGGTCCGGGCGCCGGTGACGGACCGGTCGGCGCTGGAGCGGGTCCGCCGTCCCGTGCTCGTGCTGGGCCAGGAGGACGACCCCCTCCACCCGGCTGCCGTGGCCAGGGAGGTCGCGGCCCTGCTGCCGCGCTCGGTGCTGCACGTGTCGGGGCCGGGTGGCATCATGTGGGAGCACCGCGGGCGCACCCGTGACCTCGTCGGTGAGTTCCTCTCGGCGGACTGAGGGGCACCAGGGTGGCACGACGGCCGGCGGGGAGTCCCACGGGCGTCCGTCGCAGAGAGGCCGTGACCACGATGAGCGCACAGCAGCAGGGGCACGACGAGGGCGTGCCGGGGCCCGGCGTCCCCGTGCAGGGCAGGACCGGCCGGGGTGCCGACGTGCGGCAGGACCGGACGCGGGACATCTTCGTCGAGGAACGACCGTGGGGGCGGTTCCAGCAGTTCGTCACGAACGAGCAGGTCACGGTCAAGATCATCACGGTCGAGCCGGGGCACCGGCTCTCGTTGCAGCGGCACGGCCGCCGCGCCGAGATGTGGCACGTGGTCGACGGTCCGGTGGACGTGATCGTGGACGGCCGGAGCTGGTCGGCGGCGCCGGGCGAGAGCGTGTGGGTGCCGGGCGGGGCCACCCACCGGCTCGGCAACTCCGGGGAGCGGACGGCCCGGCTGCTCGAGGTGGCGTTCGGCGACTTCGACGAGGCCGACATCGAGCGGCTGCAGGACGACTACACCCGCGGCTGACCGTCCGCGGGGGCGACCGACCGCCAGGCCACGGTGAGCTCGCCCAGGCGCCACCGCGCGGGGCCGCCCTCGACCGGCCAGCCGAGGCCGACCAGCTCCCGGCCCACCGCGACGAAGCGCTGACGGGCGCCGTAGGTGCCCAGCGGCGCGTGCCGGGCCCACGCCCGGTCGAGGTCCTGCATCAGCGCGTGCACCGGCTCGCCGGGGACGTTGCGGTGGATGAGCACCTTCGGCAGCCGCTCGGCCACGACCGAGGGTCGCTCCAGACCGGCCAGCCGCCAGGCGAGCGTGAGGGTGCGCGGCGACGGCGCGCCGCCGGCCTCCTCGTCCCTCCGCACGTCCACCCAGGCGGCCAGCCGGCCGGGCTCGTCGCAGGTGCCCTCGACGAGGGCGCCGCCGGGCGCGAGCCGGTCCACCACCCGGCCCCAGGCCTCCGCCACCTGCGCCTCGTCGTACTGCCGCAGCACGTTGAACGCGCGCACCAGCACCGGACGCCCGCCGCCGGGCACCGGCACCTCGAACCCCCCGAGGACGAAGTCGACCGCCGGCGGGTCGGCGACCGCGAGCCCCCGCGCCACCCGGCCGGGATCGATCTCCACGCCCAGGACGCGGACGTCGGGCCGGACCCGTCGCAGCCGGGCGGCCAGCTCGAGGACGGTCACCGGGGAGGCCCCGAAGCCGAGGTCGACGACGACCGGCGGTGCCGAGGGTGCCCGCAGCAGCGGCGCCATCGTGCGCGCCGTCCAGCGGTCGACCCGGCGCAGCCGGTTGGGGTTGGTCGTCCCGCGGGTGATCGTGCCGACCGGACGTGCTGCCACGCAGGACAGGGTATGCGGCGGCACCCGTGGGACACTGGGCGGATGACCAGTGCGGACACGTCCGGGCGCCCCTCCGCGGGGCTGAGCCGGGTGGCGATGCTCACCGTGCACACCTCCCCGCTGGAGATGCCGGGCACCGGGGACGCCGGGGGGCTGAACGTCTACGTCGTGGAGACCGCGACCAGGCTCGCCGCCCGCGGGGTCGCCGTCGACATCTTCACCCGCGCCACGAGCGGCGCCCAGGGGGAGGCGGTGGAGCTGGCGCCCGGCGTCGTCGTGCACCACGTCGTGGCCGGGCCGCTGGAGGGCCTGGGCAAGGAGGACCTGCCCGGCCAGCTGTGCGCCTTCACGGCCTCGACCTCCCACCACGTGGCCCAGCACCCCGAGGACCACCACGACCTCATCCACGCCCACTACTGGCTCTCCGGCCAGGTCGGCTGGCTGGCCTCGGACCGTTTCGACGTCCCGCTGGTGCACACCCTGCACACGATGGCCAAGGTCAAGAACCAGGCGCTCGCCGAGGGTGACGACCCCGAGCCGCGCGGGCGGGAGATCGGCGAGGAGCAGGTGGTGGCCGTGGCCGACGCGCTCGTGGCCAACACCGAGGAGGAGGCCCGCCAGCTCGTCGAGCTCTACGGCGCCGACCCCGGCACCGTCCACGTGGTCCCGCCGGGCGTCGCGCTGGAGACCTTCCGCCCGGGCCCGCAGGACGAGGCGCGGTCGCGGGTCGGCCTGGCCCAGGACGCGGTCGTCCTGCTCTTCGTCGGGCGGATCCAGCCGCTGAAGGCCCCCGACGTGCTCCTGCGGGCCGCCGCCGAGCTGCTGCGCCGCCGGCCCGAGCTGCGCGACCGGTTGGTCGTGGCGATCCTCGGCGGGCTGTCCGGCTCGGGCCTGACCCGCCCCGACCTCATCCAGCACGTCGTCGACGAGGAGGGGCTGCAGGACGTCGTGCGGCTGGGCCCCCCGGTCTCCCGCGAGGAGCTGGCCGACTGGTACCGCGCGGCCGACGTCGTGGCCGTCCCGTCCTACAACGAGTCCTTCGGCCTGGTGGCCGTGGAGGCGCTGGCCTGCGGCACCCCGGTGGTCGCCGCGGACGTGGGCGGCCTGCCGGTGTCCGTCGGGCAGGCCGGCGTCCTCGTCGCCGGGCACGACCCCGCCCGGTGGGCCGACGCGCTCGACGAGACGCTGCATACCCTCGCCGATCCCGCGGAGCGGGACGCCTGGTCGCGTCGCGCCGTGGCGCACGCCTCCCGGTTCTCCTGGGAGGCCACCGTGGACCGGCTGGTGGAGGTCTACGCCGGCGCGGTCGCCGCGCGGCGGACCCCGGGGAGGAGGACCGCATGAGCGAGGACCCAGCGGTGGGTGCCGTGGACGAGCTGCGCCAGCTGCTCGCACGGGTGGGCGTGGACTGGGAGGAGGGCACGCGCGAGGGCGAGACGGTCGTCACGCTGCCGGGGGAGCGCAAGCTGAGCACGGTGGTCTCCCTCCTCGTCGGCGAGCGGGCGATGGACCTGCGTGCCTTCGTCATCCGCAACCCGGACGAGAACCACGAGGAGTTCTACCGCCACCTGCTGCGCCGGGCGCTGCGCCTGCCCGGCCTGGGGTATGCCGTGGACGCGCTCGGCGACGTCTACGTCACCGGGCGCCTTCCTCTGGCGGGGATCGGCGAGGCCGCCGTCGACGAGCTGCTCGGCGCGGTGCTCGCGGCCTGCGACGACCCGTTCGACGACCTGCTGCGGCTGGGCTTCTGGACCTCGATCCGGCGGGAGTGGGCCTGGCGGCGCTCGCGGGGGGAGTCCACCGACAACCTGGCGGCGTTCCGGGCCGAGCTGGAGGCGCTGGAGCTGACGGCCGGCCGGGCCTCCGCCCCCGGTGCCGCGGGGACGGCCCCCCAGTAGGGTGGGGCCATGAGCGACGTCGCGCACACCCTCGTCCTGCTCCGCCACGGCGAGAGCGAGTGGAACGCCAAGAACCTGTTCACCGGCTGGGTGGACGTGGACCTCACCGACCAGGGACGCCAGGAGGCCGTGCGCGCCGGCGAGCTGATGCTGTCCGAGGAGCTGCTCCCGGACGTGCTGCACACCTCGCTCCTGCGCAGGGCCATCACGACCGCCAACACCGCCCTCGACGTGGCCGACCGGCACTGGATCCCGGTGCGCCGGTCCTGGCGGCTCAACGAGCGGCACTACGGCGCGCTGCAGGGGCTGGACAAGGCCGAGACGCGGGAGAAGTACGGCGAGGAGCAGTTCATGCTCTGGCGGCGCAGCTTCGACACCCCGCCGCCGCCGATCGAGCCGGACGCCGAGTACTCCCAGGCCGGTGACGCCCGCTACGCCGACGCCGACGGCCCGATCCCGGAGACCGAGTGCCTCAAGGACGTCATCGACCGGATGCTGCCCTACTGGGACTCCTCGATCGTGCCGGACCTGCGGGCCGGCCGGGTCGTCCTGGTGGCGGCCCACGGCAACAGCCTGCGCGCCCTGGTCAAGCACCTCGACGGCATCAGCGACGAGGACATCGCCGGGCTGAACATCCCCACCGGGATCCCGCTGCTCTACGAGCTCACCGCCGACCTGGAGCCGGTCACCCGGGGCGGGCGCTACCTGGACCCCGACGCGGCCGAGGCCGCGATCGAGCAGGTCGCCAACCAGGGCAAGGCCAAGGCCTGAGCCGGGGGCGCCGCGCCGCTCAGGCGGCCGCCTCGAACTTGTAGCCCAGCCCCCGCACGGTCACGATGTAGACCGGGCTGGAGGGGTCCGGCTCGATCTTGGCGCGCAGCCGCTTGATGTGCACGTCGAGGGTCTTGGTGTCGCCGACGTAGTCGCTGCCCCACACCCGGTCGATCAGCTGGCCGCGGGTGAGCACCCGGCCGGCGTTGCGCAGGAGCATCTCGAGCAGCTCGAACTCCTTGAGCGGCAACGAGACCGACGTGCCGTCGACCTGGACGGTGTGCCGCTCCACGTCCATCCGGACCGGCCCGGACTCCACCGTGGAGGGCAGCAGCTCCTCGGGCTCCACGCCGCGGCGCAGCACCGCCTTGATCCGCGCCAGCAGCTCGCGGCCGGAGTAGGGCTTGGTGACGTAGTCGTCGGCGCCGATCTCCAGCCCGACGACCTTGTCCACCTCGGAGTCCTTGGCGGTCAGCATGATGACCGGGACGCTGGAGCGCTGGCGCAGCGCGCGGCAGACGTCGACGCCGGACAGGCCCGGCAGCATGAGGTCGAGGAGCACCAGGTCGGCGCCGCTGCGGTCGAACTCCGCGAGAGCCTCGTGGCCGGTCTCGGCGACGGCCACGTCATACCCCTCCTTCTCCAGCAGGTAGGAGAGGGGGTCGGAGAAGGACTCCTCGTCCTCCACCACGAGGATCCGCGTCATCGGTGGTCACCTTTCCGTGGGTGCGTGGGCGCCGCGGGGGTCGGCGGAGCCCAGGGTATGCGGTCGCCGCGGGCGGCGGCCTCGCCCGACCCGGCCGCGTCCGGGGGCGTGCGAGGACCGGCCGCCTCGGGGGCCGGGGAAGGTCCGACCGGGTGCTGCCCCGGTCCGTGGGGGGCCTCCGACCCGACCGGGCGGTCGTCACCCACCACCGCGGGCAGCCGGAGGGTGAAGGTCGAGCCCTGCCCCTCCTTGCTCCAGACCGTCACCTCGCCACCGTGGTTGGCGCAGATGTGCTTGACGATCGACAGGCCCAGGCCGGTGCCGCCGGTGCTGCGCGAGCGCGCCGCGTCCACGCGGTAGAAGCGCTCGAAGATCCGCTCCTGGTCGGCCACCGGGATGCCCCGGCCCTGGTCGGTGACGGACACCTCGACGAGGTCGTCCACCCGCCGGGTGACGACGCTGATCCGGGTGCCGTCCTCGGAGTAGGCGATGGCGTTGGTGATGAGGTTGCGGACCGCGGTGGTGATGAGCTCGGGGTCGCCGTAGACCCGCAGCCGGTCGCGCGCCTGGGTGGTCAGCGCCACCACCTCGCGCTCCCCGGCCAGCAGCCGGGTGTGGTCGGCCGCCTCCTCGGCGCAGCCGGCCACGTCGACGACGACCATCCGGTCGAGGACGTCGTTGGTCTGCAGGCGGGACAGGTCCACGATCTCGCTGACCAGGCGGGTCAGGCGGGTGGTCTCCTTCTTCATCCGGCCCGCGAAGCGGGCCACCGCCACGGGGTCGTCGGCGGCGTCCTCGACGGCCTCGGCGAGCAGCGCCAGACCACCGACCGGCGTCTTGAGCTCGTGCGAGACGTTGACGACGAAGTCGCGCCGGACCTCCTCCACCCGCCGGGCCTGGGTGCGGTCCTCCACCAGGGCCAGAACCAGGCCGTCCCCGATCGGGGCGACCCGGGCACCGACGACGGCGCGACCGGGGCCGACGGGGCCGCGGGCGATGTCGTACTCCGCCTCGCGGATCACCCCGTCCTGCTGGACCTGGGCGACGAGCTGGCGCAGGTCGTCGTGGACCACGTCGCGCCCGCGGACCAGGCCGAAGGCGACCGCCGACGCGCTGGCCGTCCGGACGGTGCCGCTGCGGTCCACGACGATCCCGCCGGAGCGCAGCACCGAGAGCACGTCGAGGACCCCCTCGGGGAGGGCGGGCGGCTGGTCGACCGGCTCGGGAGGACGGGCCTGCGGGCGGCCGGCGAGCAGGACCACCCACCAGACGATGGCCGCCAGCAGCAGGCCCACAGCCATGCCGACGACGGCTGCGATGACGGGGCTCACGGGATCAGACTAGGCCGAGCGGGGCACCGTCCCGGACCGTCCGGAGGCGGGCCACCGTGCGCGCCGGGTGCTGGCGGCCCAGAGTTCACCTGCGTGTCGTACGGTGTTCACACGTCGCTGCCAGGGTGGACGGGCGTGGTCCCCGCTCGGGACGGCCCAGGGGCCGCCGCACCCGGACCCAGGGCGCGCCATACGTCGTTCACCACGAAAGGACCGGTCGATCCATGCGCAGTCTGTTCCACGAGGAGCTCGAGACGCTCTCCGACGAGCTGGTCGAGCTGAGCAGGCTGTCGGCCCGGGCCCTGGAGCGGGCCACCCGGGCGCTGCTGGAGGCCGACCTCGAGCTGGCCGAGCAGGTGATCAGCGAGGACGAGCAGATCGACGCCCTGCGCCGGGACCTGGACAACCGCGCCATCGACGCGATCGCCCGCCAGCAGCCGGTCGCCACCGACCTGCGTCAGCTGGTGACCACGCTGCGGATGAGCGCGGACCTGGAGCGCTGCGGGGACCTGGCCCGCCACGTGGCCAAGCTGGCCCGGCTGCGCTACCCGGTGTGCGCCGTCTCCGGCGAGCTCACCGACGTCTTCGCCCAGATGTCCGAGCACGCCCGGGCCATGTGCCTGCGGTCGGGCGAGATCGTCTCGGCCCAGGACCCCAGCGGCGCCGCCGAGCTGCAGCAGCAGGACGACACCATGGACCGGCTGCACCGCGAGGTCTTCCGGATCCTGCTGGAGCCGGACTGGGACGGCGGCACCCAGGCCGCCATCGACGCCACCCTGCTGTCGCGCTACTACGAGCGGTTCGCCGACCACGCGGTCTCGGTCGCGATCCGGGTCGTCTACCTGGTCACCGGTGTGTGGATGGACGAGCAGGAGGCGGCCTCCCGCGACCACCTCGGCGGTGGGGGAGTGCCCCGCGCCGGGATCTGAACGGCCGGGACCTGAGCGTCCCGGCCGGGCTCAGTGGTCGGTGTGCTCAGTGGTCGGCGTCGTCCTCGCCGCCCGGCGGCGGCTCGACCGTGCCGCCGGCGTCGTCGGCGTACTGCTCGTAGGGACCCTGGGGCAGCAGGATCGGGGCGTTGGCCGTGAGCGTGTCCCCGGCCCCCTGGATCCGGACCTCGACGAGCTGGCCGGCCGTCGGCTCCACGGCCTCCACGACGACGCGCTCGCCCTCGGACCCGTCGGCCTGCACCCCGTCGAGACGGACGGCCTGGCCGGGGTCCACGCTGACCTCGGTCCCGACCTGCTGGCCGGCGACCGCCACGGTCAGGGTCGCGGGCTCGTCGCCGGAGTTGATGACCGAGCCGGACACCACGCCGGGGGCGCCGCCGCCCTGGCTGACGACGAGCAGGTCGCGCACGTCGATGGTCTCCCCGTCCAGCTCGACGCCGTCGGCCGGCGCGTAGGGCAGGAGCGTGGTCGGGGGGTTGGTGGTCGAGCAGCCGGCCAGGGCCACCGCGCCCACCGCGGCTGCGGTGAGCAGCGTGGCGCTGCGACGCGTACGAGGCGTGGGTGCAGTGGTCACGCGGCACAGCCTAGTGGGTGCGCCCTCCCGGGACGGCCGCGACCCGCGCTGACCTGCACCGACGGGGTGCCGCAGGGGTCGCGCGCCGGGGGGCGGCCGGGCGCGTCCTGACCAGCCCTGACGGATGCCAGGTCGCTGACCTGCACAGATGCCAACCCTGAGATTCCCCTGGCCGAATCTCCCGTGATATCCTGGGGGTCCGCGAAAGGGGCTATCTGAATGACGTTCAAGGTCGGCGAGACGGTTGTGTACCCGCATCACGGAGCCGCTCTCATCGAAGAGATGAAGACACGCACCATCAAGGGTGAGGAGAAGCTGTACCTCAAGCTCAAGGTGGCCCAGGGCGACCTCACCATCGAGGTCCCGGCGGAGAACTGCGACCTGGTCGGCGTGCGCGACGTCGTCGGCAAGGAGGGCCTGGACAAGGTCTTCGCCGTGCTGCGCGCCGAGCACACCGAGGAGCCCACGAACTGGTCGCGCCGCTACAAGGCCAACCTGGAGAAGCTCGCCTCCGGCGACGTGATCAAGGTGGCCGAGGTCGTGCGCGACCTGTGGCGCCGCGACAAGGACCGGGGCCTGTCCACCGGTGAGAAGCGGCTGCTGAGCAAGGCCCGCCAGATCCTGGTCTCCGAGCTGGCGCTCGCCGAGAAGACCAACGAGGACACCGCCGAGGCCACCCTCGACGAGGTCCTCGCCTCCTAGAGCACCTCGCTCCTGAGCACGCATCAGCCCGAGGCGTCCCGCACCGAGCGCGGACGCGTCGGGCTGATCGTCGTCGCGGCCGGCCGGGGGACCCGGCTGGGTGCCGGCCGTCCCAAGGCCCTCGTCCCGCTCGGCCACGGGGACGACGCGGCCCCGATCCTCGTCCACGCCCTGCGCGGCGCCCTGCGCTGCGAGGCGGTCACCGACGTCGTCGTGGTGGCTCCGCCCGACACCGCGGCGTTCGCCGAGGTGAGGGACGCGGTGACCCCCGTCGTCGCGGACGACCCGCGCCGCGCACGCGTCCAGGTCGTCACCGGGGGCGCCGAGCGTTCCGACTCGGTCGCCCGCGGGCTGCGTGCCCTGCCGGCCGGCGTCGGCGTCGTGCTCGTGCACGACGCCGCCAGGGCACTGACGCCGGTCGACGTCTTCGACCGGGTCGCGCACGCGGTGCACTCCGGCCACGCGGCCGTCACGCCGGCGATCGCCGTCACCGACACGATCAAGCAGGTCCGGACCGGCGTGACCGGCATCGAGACCGTGGTCGCGACCCTCGACCGGTCCTCGCTGCGGGCGGTCCAGACGCCGCAGGGGTTCCTGCGCGAGACGTTGGAGCGGGCGCACCGCGAGGTGGCCGGCGGGGGAGCCCGGGAGGGGCGTGCGGCGCCGGCCACCGACGACTGCGGCCTGGTCGAGTCCCACGGAGGACGGGTCACGGTCGTCGAGGGCTCGCCACGGGCGCTGAAGATCACCACGCAGCACGACCTCGCGGTGGCTGCCGGATGGCTGGCCGCCGACGGCGGACCGGCCGCGGCACCGGCTGCGCGGCACACCGGTCCCCAGGACGCCCCCAGCCCACCAGGAGACGAGATGACCCCCCTGCCCCGCACCGGCATCGGCGTCGACGTGCACGCGTGGGCACCCGAGGGGGACGACCGCCCGCTGTGGCTCGGCTGCCTGGAGTGGCCGGGGGAGCGGGGCGTCGAGGGTCACTCCGACGGTGACGTCGCGGCCCACGCGGCCTGCAACGCGCTGCTGTCCGCCGCCGGCCTGGGCGACCTGGGCTCGGTGTTCGGCACCGACCGTCCGGAGATGGCGGGGGCCTCGGGGACGCAGATGCTGGCCCACGTGGCGGACCTGCTCGGCTCGCACGGCGTCCGGGTCGGCAACGTCGCCGTGCAGGTCGTGGCCCGCCGCCCCCGGGTCGGGAGCCGCCGGGAGGAGATGGAGGCGGCCATGTCCGGCGCCCTCCGCGGAGCGCCGGTCTCGGTCAGCGCCGCCACCACCGACGGTCTCGGGTTCGTCGGCCGGGCCGAGGGCCTGGTCGCGCTGGCCACCGCGCTCGTGGTCCGCGACTGAGCCGCGGCCCGCGCCTGAGCCGCGCTGGGATCAGTCCCGGTGGCTGAGGATCCGCTCGCGCACGTGCCGGCGCAGCACCTTGCCCAGCTGGCTGCGCGGAAGGTCGTCGAGGACGTGCACGGCCCGCGGCACGGCATACCGGGACACCTTGTCCTGCAGCCACTCCCGCACGGACGGCAGGTCCACGGACGCGCCGGGCTCCAGGACGAGCGCGGCCACCACGTGCTCCCCGAGCGAGGTGTCCGGCAGACCGACCACGGCCACGTCGACCACGCCCGGCATGCCGCGGACGGCCGCCTCGACCTGCGAGGGGTAGATGTTGAAACCGCCGGAGACGATGAGCTCCTTGCGCCGGTCGGCCAACGCCACGAACCCGTCGGCCGGGTCGCGCCGCACCAGGTCGCCGGTGCGCAGCCACCCTCCGGGCAGCAGCACCTGGGCCGTCTCCTCCGGCGCGTCCAGGTAGCCGCCGAAGACCTGCGGCCCGCGCACGAGCAGCTCGCCCACCTCGCCGTCGGGCACGTCGGGGGCCTCGGGGTCATCCTCGAGCAGGTCGGGATCGACGACCCGGATCTGGGTCGCCGGGAACGGGACGCCGAGCGTGCCCGGCCGCCGCCCGGGACCGAACGGGTTGCCCAGGGCGATCGGGGAGCACTCGGTCATGCCGTAGCCCTCGATCACCAGCCCGCCGGTGGCCGCCTCCCAGCGCCCCGCCACGTCGGGGTGCAGGGCCATCGCCCCGGAGATGGCGTAGCGCAGCGGGGTCAGCAGCGCGGGGTCCTGCTCGGTCGCGGCCGCCGCCAGCCGGTCGAGCATCGGCGGCACCCCGGCGAGGAAGGTCCACGGCCGACGCTTCATCGCGGCCAGCACCATGTCGACGTCGAAGTTGGGCAGCACCACCTGGGTGGCACCCATCGAGACGGCGAAGGTCAGCGAGAGCGTCATCCCGAACGCGTGGAAGAACGGCAGCACCGCCCCGAACGTCTCCTCGCCCTCGCGCAACCCGGGCACCCACTGCCGGCCCTGCGCGACGTTGGCCATGAGGTTGGCGTGCGTCAGGGGCACCAGCTTGGGGGTGCCGGTGGTCCCGCCCGTGGGCAGCAGGACGGCGACGTCCTCCGGGGACGGACCGGGGGTATGCCGTGCCCCGCCGCCGTCGTCGGACGTGGGCGCGGGGGTGGTGGAGCCGCTCCGGCCGGGGAGCGCCCTGGCCGGAGCGGCCACGTCGCGGTCCCACGAGCCGACGCCTTCCGGCACGGGGGCCCGGAGCTTCTCCCGCTGGGACCGGGCGGCCCGGAGGGGGAGCCGGAGCAGGAGGCGGGTCCGGCGGGGCATCGCCGCGGTCAGGTCGACCGCCAGGACGGTCCGCTCCTGGCCGTCCTGGGGCAGCACCGTGGCGAGGGAGTGCTCCCACGCGACCACCACGCGGGCGCCGTGCATCCGCAGCTGGGCCCGGATCTCCTCGGGGGCCGCCAGCGGGTTGTGCTCGGCGACCGTCGCCCCGAGCGAGGTGACCGCGTAGAAGGCGACCACGTGCTGGGGGCAGTTGGGCAGCACCAGGGCCACCCGGTCGCCGCGGCCGACACCGAGGTCGCGCAGCACCTGCGCGGCGGCCGCCACCTGGGCGGCGAGCTCGGCGTAGGTCGTGGTGGCACCGAGGAAGTCGACCGCCACCCGCTCGGGCCACCGGCGGGTGGCCTGCTCGAGCAGGAAGGCGGTCGTCGGCGCAGGGTCGACGGTCAGGGGGGTGAGGGGCTCGGCACGCGTCACGCGACCCAACCTACGCTCCCGTAGGTTGGGTCGGCGAACCGGTCAGCCCGTCCGGGGCCGGCGGCTCATCCACGCCGGCAGCGCCCACCACAGCGAGCCGAAGACGAGCAGGGCGGCGACGCCGGCCGCATACCCGGCCGGGCTCCCCAGCACCACGCCGAAGATGAGCACGAGCACCGCCGTCATGGTCAGCCCGAGGGTCACCAGCCCGGCCCGGGCCATCCGGTGGGAGACCTCGACCAGGTCGTCCTTGCGGTGCTGGCGGAACAGGGCGCGGTGCAGGCTGACCGGGCCCACGAGCAGGACCGTGGTGAGGAAGGCCAGCACGATCGCCACGAGGAAGACGTTGCGGTGCTCCACGGACAGGTCCGGGAAGCGCGACTGGAAGGGCAGCGTCATCAGGAAGCCCGCGAGGATCTGGGTGCCGGTCTGCAGCACGCGCAGCTCCTGCAGCAGCTCCACGAAGTTGCGGTCCATCCGTTCGTCGCGCGACTCGTGCCGGTCGTCGCGGCGGTCCCGGGTGGCGGGGGCCTGCTGGTCGTCCACCCGACCACTGTGGCCCCGTCCCGGGCCGGCGTCCAGCGCGACCGTCGGGGCGGGGCCGCCGGACGGTGCGGGGAGCCGCCCGCCGTGGCGCCGGGCGTAGACTCGTGCCACGTGGCCGACCTCCTGGCAGGACGCCCCGTCCTCCTGCTCTTCGCGGTGCTGGCGATCGGCACGGCCGTCGGGGCGGTGCGACTGCGCCGGGTCTCCCTGGGCCCGGCGGCGGTCCTCTTCACCGCCCTCGCCTTCTCCGCCGCCGACGAGCGGCTGGCCCTGCCCGAGGTGCTGGGCACCTTCGGGCTGGCGGTGTTCGCGTATGCCGTCGGCGTCACCGCCGGCCCGTCCTTCTTCGCCTCGCTGTGCACCGGCCTGCGCCCGGTCAGCGTGGTCGTGGCCACCCTCGTCGGTCTGGGGGCGCTCACCTGGGGGATCGGACGGCTGCTCGGGCTGAGCGCCGGGAGCACGGCGGGCCTGTACGCCGGGGCGCTGAACAACACCCCTGCGCTCGCCGCCGCGATCCTGCGGCTGGACGGGTCGCCGGACCCCACGGTCGCCTACTCGATGAGCTACGTCGGTGGTGTCGTCGTCATGCTCGCCGCCGCGACCTGGGCGCTGCGCAGCGGCGACCGGCATCCCACGGCCGACGACCGGGCCAGGCCCTCGGAGGTGCGCAACGCCACCATCCTGGTGGAGCGGGACAACGCCCTCACCGTCGCCGAGCTGAGCTGGACGCCGCACGGCCGGGTGCTGTTCTCCCGCTACCAGGGCGCCGACGGCACCGTCCGGCTGGCCCAGGGCGACACCGTCCTGCACCCCGGCGACGAGGTGCTGGCCATCGGACCGGAGCGGGCGCTGCGGCACCTGACCAAGCAGCTCGGCCGACGGGCGGCCACCCATCTGGAGGCCGAGCGCACCGACCTGGACTACCGGCGGATCGTGCTGTCCGAACGCCGGTTCTACGGCCGGACCGTGGCCGACCTGGACCTGTTCGTGCGCTTCGGCGCGCGTGCCACCAGGGTGCGGCGCGCCGACCAGGACGTGCTGGCCACCGACGACCTCGTCCTCCAGGCGGGGGACCGGATCCGGGTCGCGGCGCCGCGCGAGCAGATGAGGCTCGTGGCGGCATACCTCGGGGACAGCGACCACGGGACCGCGGACATCAACCCGCTCGGCCTCGCGCTCGGACTGACGGCGGGCCTGGCGCTGGGCGCCCTCCCGGTCCCGGTGCCGGGCCTCGGGTCGCTGGAGCTGGGGCAGGCGGCCGGCCCGCTGGTCGCCGGCCTCGTCCTGGGACGCACCGGGCGCACCGGCCGGGTGGTGTGGACGCTGCCGCACCAGGCCGCGGAGACCCTGACCCAGATCGGTCTGCTCGTCTTCCTGGCCTACGCCGGAGGACGGGCGGGGTCGGCCTTCGTCGACGCGCTCGCCAGCCCGCTCGGGGTGCAGCTCGCGCTCGCCGGCCTGGTCGTCACGACCCTCCACGCGGCAGCGCTCCTCCTGCTGGGCCGGGCCTGGCTGCGGCAGGCGGGACCACGGCTGGCCGGGGTGCTCGCCGGCTCGCAGACGCAGCCGGCGATCCTGGCCCACGCCCAGGAGCAGACGCGCCACGACCAGCGGGTGGCCCTGGGCTACGCCATGGTCTACCCGGTGGCGATGGTCGTGAAGATCCTCGTCGCCCAGCTGCTGACCATGCTCTGAGCCGTCACTTGCATCGCGACCCGCCGCGGGGTTGGCTGGGGACACCGTTCCCCGTGACCAGGAGGTTGTCGTGCCCAGCACCGTCAAGGGTGTCATCGCCCGCAGCAAGGGAGCCGCCGTCGAGGTCGTCGACGTCGTCGTGCCCGACCCCGGGCCCGGTGAGGCCGTCGTGAAGGTGGAGGCCTGCGGCGTGTGCCACACCGACCTGCACTACCGCGAGGGCGGCATCAACGACGAGTTCCCGTTCCTGCTGGGGCACGAGGCCGCGGGTACAGTCGAGGCGGTCGGCGAGGGAGTCACCGACGTCGAGCCCGGTGACTTCGTCGTCCTCAACTGGCGGGCCGTGTGCGGCCAGTGCCGGGCCTGCGCCAAGGGCAGGCCGTGGTACTGCTTCAACACCCACAACGCGTCGCAGCGGATGACGCTGGCCGAGGACGGCACCGAGCTCTCGCCGGCGCTGGGCATCGGGGCGTTCATCGAGAAGACCCTGGTGCACGCGGGCCAGTGCACCAAGGTCGACCGCGAGGCCTCGGCCGTCGCCGCCGGTCTGCTGGGTTGCGGCGTCATGGCCGGCTTCGGCGCGGCCGTCAACACCGGCAAGGTCACCCGCGGCGACTCGGTGGCCGTCATCGGCTGCGGCGGCGTCGGGGACGCGGCCATCGCCGGGGCCCGGATCGCCGGCGCCACGACGATCATCGCCGTCGACCTGGACGACCGGAAGCTGGAGGCGGCCCGCACGTTCGGCGCCACCCACACGGTCAACTCCTCGGGCACCGACCCGGTCGTGGCGATCCAGGAGCTGACCGGTGGCGTCGGCGCGGACGTCGTCATCGACGCGGTCGGTCGCCCGGAGACCTACACGCAGGCGTTCTACGCCCGCGACCTCGCCGGCACCGTCGTCCTCGTCGGCGTGCCCACGCCGGAGATGGAGATCACCCTGCCGCTGCTCGACGTCTTCGGTCGCGGCGGTGCGCTGAAGTCCAGCTGGTACGGCGACGCACTGCCCTCCCGCGACTTCCCGATGCTCATCGACCTCTACCGGCAGGGACGGTTCAACCTGGACGACTTCGTCAGCGAGACGATCGGCCTGGGCGACGTGGAGGCGGCGTTCGAGAAGATGCACGCCGGCGAGGTGCTGCGCAGCGTCGTGGTCGTCGACGACAGGGCCGCCCCGGCCACCGGCACCGACCAGACCGGCCCGTCCACCACCCAGGAGGCCCCCGCATGACCGCCCGCATCGACCACGCCGTCACCACCGGGACCTTCAGCCTCGACGGGGGCACCTGGGAGGTCGACAACAACGTCTGGGTGATCGGCGACGACACCGAGTGCATCGTCGTCGACGCGCCGCACGACGCGGACACGGTGGTCGACGCCGTCGGCGGCCGGACGGTCAGGGCCCTGCTGCTGACCCATGGGCACGACGACCACATCGACGCCGCCCTGGAGGTGGCCGCGCGCACCGGTGCCACGACCTACCTGCACCCCGAGGACCGGATGCTCTGGGACCGCGTGCACGACACCCCGCCCGGGGGCGAGCTGGCCGAGGGGATGACGTTCGAGGTCGCCGGGGTGACGCTGCGCGTGCTGCACACCCCCGGTCACAGCCCCGGCGCCTGCTGCTTCGTCGTGCCCGAGCTGGGGGTGGTGTTCTCCGGCGACACCCTCTTCGAGGGCGGACCGGGGGCCACCGGACGCTCGTTCAGCGACTTCGGCACGATCGTGACCTCGATCACCGACCAGCTGCTGACCCTGCCCGAGGAGACCGTCGTGCACACCGGCCACGGCGGCACCACCACGATCGGGGCGGAGAAGCCGCACCGGCAGGAGTGGCTCGACCGGGGGCACTGAGGCGGTCAGCTCGACCCGGCCGCCCCGCCGGCCATCACCGCGACCATCACGGCGGAGTTGAGCTCCTCGACGGCCTTGCGCACGGCCTCGGGGGCCCACCGGCCCTTGGCGACCTCCTTGGCGCGGCGGCGCACGTCGGACATGGGCAGGCCGGTGCGGACCTCCCGCGGCAGTGCCCGCCCGAGGCTGCTCCTCTCCCGCATCAGGGAGACGAGCGTGCCGGTTCGCAGGTCGGGATCGCGCCGGCCGGCGAGGACGTCGACCAGCTCGGCGCTCAGCGCTTCGGTGCGGTGCGTCTGCAGCGGCGGCCAGCTGGTTAGCAGCCGCACGCCCAGTAGGCGGTGCTTGCGGCGGTCGACCAGCTCGGCCACGGCCAGGCGCCCATAGGCCTTCTCCTCCATCCCCTTGGCGACCTTCCGGATCGCCGCCTTCG
>DATISK010000228.1:0-4807 GCA_035581545.1 Ornithinimicrobium sp.
GACCGGGTGGACGACCCGGAGGGCCGCGGGCGCGTCCAGGTCCGGCTGGTCGCCTACCCGGACCTCGTCACCGGGTGGGCGCCCGTCCTGTCCGCCGGTTCCGGACCTGGCAAAGGGTTGGTCGCGCTGCCCGATGCCGGAGACACCGTGCTCGCCCTGCTGCCTGGCGGCGACCCCGCGCACGCGGTCGTGCTGGGCGCCCTGCTCGGCGCCGAACGGACCCATGACGCCGACGAGCCCGGACCGCGCGGTGGCCGCTACTCGATGCAGACGCCGGGCGGTCAGCGCATCGTCCTGGACGGGCACGCCCGGAGCCTGGTCCTCAGCGACGGCCACGGCTCGCTCGTCGAGATGGGCCCGGACGTGCTGCGCGTCAGCGCGGCCACCGACCTCGTCCTGGAGGCGCCCGGGCACGCCCTGACGGTACGGGCCCGCACGGTGGACTTCGAGGAGGCGCCATGAGCAGGGGAGGCTCGCCGTGAAAGCTCTGACCAGGGAGGCCGTGCTGCGGTGCGGGCACGACGGCCGGGTCGTCATGGTCGCGTCCCAGCCGTGGGTGCGGATCGCCGGCTCCTCGGTGCTCGTGGAGCCGGACCCGCAGGGGCGCAGCATCGTGATGTGCCCCCACATGGGGATCAACATCAAACCGTGCACGGGCACCCTCGTGGTCCGCACCGGGTACTCGACCTTCGTGCGGATCGGCCGGCGCCCGGTCTGCCTGGACACCGCGGTCGGCTTCACGGACGGCACGCCTCCGGGCGGCGTGGAGTACACGGTCCGGGACCCCGGCCAACGCCTCGTGGAGGTGTCGGCATGACCGGCTCCCGCTACCGGGCGGTGCACTTCGCCCATCCGTACCTCGGCGTGACGGCCGGCCCCCCCGGGCTCCAGGTCGCCTCGTCCGGTCGGCTCGCGACAGTGCAGGACGCCGCCGCGGTGCGCCAGTCGCTCCTGCTCCTGCTGAGCACCCGGCCGGGGGAGAGGGTGAACCGCCCCCGCTACGGCTGCCACCTGTTCCGGCTGGCGTTCGAGGCCGCTGACAACACCACCGCAGGGCTGGCCATCCACTACGTCGCCCGCGCCGTGGAGGAGTGGGAGCCCCGGGTCGAGGTGCTCTCTCTCGAAGCCGGCGCACCCCCGGACGCTCCGCACGTCCTGGACGTCCGGATGCACTACCGGGTGCGTACCACCCAGCAGGAGGGCGACCTCACCGTCGCCGTCCCGACCGCCGGAGGCGCCGCGTGAGCATCCCTGTCCCCAACCTCGACGACCGGTCGTTCGCCGAGCTCGTGGAGGCGGCGCGGGCCCGGATCCAGCAGGTGGACCCCGAGTGGCGCGACCTGTCTGTGCACGACCCGGGCATCGTCCTCGTCGAGGCGTTCGCGCACCTGACGGACATGCTGATGTACCGGCTCAACCGGGTCCCCGAGAAGCTCTACGCGACCTATCTCAACCTGCTCGGCACCTCCCAGCGACCGCCGTCAGCGGCGCATGTGGTGCTGGAGTTCACCCGCACCGCCGCCGATGGCGGGCCGGTCCGGATCCCCCGCGGAACACGGGTGGGCTGCCCGCCCGGGGTCCCCGGAGCAGCCCAGCCGGTCTTCGCCACCCTGACCGAGGCGGTGCTGGGCGAGGGGGAGGCCTCGGTCGCCGTGGAGGCCGCCGACGTCGTGCTGCACGAGGCCGAGGTGCTCGGGGTCGGCAGCGGCATGCCCGGACAGACCTTCACCATCCCCGAGGTGCCCGTGGTCGGGGGCCCGGGACTGACCATCGGCGTCGAGGTGCCGGACGCCGCGGACGTCGGCGCCGGAGGTGCCCTGCGCGTGGACGGGCTGATCTTCCGGATGAGCCGGGAGGTCGACGTGTTCGCCGACGCAGCTCCGGGCGAGCCGGTGGTGCGCGTCGACCGCACCGCGGGACGTGTCATGTTCCCGTGGTGGGCACCCGGCGAGCGTCCCGACGCGTCGACCGGGTCGGTCGGGCCGGTTGTGCCCGGCCCGGGGGCCCAGGTCCGCGCGTGGTACCGCACCGGGGGTGGGGAACGGGGGAACGTCGCTGTCGGCACGGTCACCGTGCTGCGCGACCCGCTGCCGGGGGTGCGTGTCACCAACCCCGAGCCCGCGACCGGTGGAGGCGACGTCGAGCCCTTGGACCAGGCGCTGCGCCGGGCGCCGCAGGAGTTCCAGGCACGGGACCGGGCGGTGACCGCACGGGACTACGAGGTCCTGGCGGCCCGGCACGGCGCGGTGGCTCGCGCGCGCGCTCTCACCCGGCGAGAGGTCTGGTCGTTCGCCGCCCTGGGTGAGGTCGAGGTCGTCCTCGTGCCGTCCGTGCCGGTCTCCTCCCGCTCGGGCGGTCGGGTGACGGCCGAGGACCTGGCCGCCCACTCCCGTGAGGAGGTGCGGGCGGAGGTCGACGCCCGGCTGCGTGACGTGGCGACGATCGGCGCCGTGCCGCTCGTGCGGTGGGCCCGCTGCAAGGCGGCGGCCGTGCACGCGCGCGTCGTGGTCCGTCCCGACGAGGACCCCGAGGCAGTCCGGGGTCGCATCGTCCGGCGCCTCGACGCTGCCATCAGCCCTCTGCCCGACGGCGCTCCGGGCTTCGGCTCGGGTTTCGGTCGCGCACTCCGGGTCTCCAACCTGTACCAGGCTCTCGAGCAGGCGGAGCCCGGTGTCCAGTACGTCGACGCGGTGCGGGTCGTCCTCGACCGCGTCCCCGACGCCGACGCGATGGCCCTCGTGGGGGTCGACAGCCAGCCCGGGACGTGGTTCGTCGGCCAGGGCGACACCTTGTTCCGCACGACGAACGGCGCGGACGGGTGGGAGGCGTGCGCCGTATGGGAGCAGGAGGAGGTGCGCGCCGTCTCGCCGGTGCGCGGCGCCGTCGCCGGTCGTCCGGCGGCCCTCGCGCGTCCGGGCATGGTGGCGGTCGCCACCGCGGTGGGGGACGGCGCACGCGTCTACGTCAGCGAGGACCTGGGGGAGAGCTGGCGGCGGGTCGCCGAGCTGGGGTTCGGGCTGGCCGACCTGACGTGGGTGGAGCGCAACGGCACGCCGGTCCTGCTCATGGCGGGGCAGAAAGGCCTCTACGAGCTGGCCCTGGCCCCGGGCGCGGTCCCGGTCCAGAACCTCGTCGACCCCGCGCAGCCGGACCGGGGGTTCCACGCCGTGGACACGATCGTGGACATCCGTGGTGCGACCGCCGTGGTCGTCATCGCAGAGGCCTCGGCGGGGGTATGGCTCTCCCCGACCGCGGGTGCACCGGGTT
Organism: Ornithinimicrobium sp.; assembly: GCA_035581545.1. Taxonomy (GTDB): domain Bacteria; phylum Actinomycetota; class Actinomycetes; order Actinomycetales; family Dermatophilaceae; genus Ornithinicoccus. The sequence goes on from DATISK010000228.1 coordinate 3,268, forward strand.
CCTTCGGGCTGGTGCGTCCACCAGGGGAGGACGTCCGGTGCCTGAGCGTGCAGTACGACGGGCCTGCGGCGTTCTTGTGGATCGGTTTCGCCGTGCCCGAGGGCCAGGGAGCCGGCTGCGCGCGGGTCCGTCTGGACGACCTCGCGCGCACGGACCTCCCTCAGCTCGCGACAGCATGGGAGGAGCTGCGCGAGGGCTGGAGCGGCGGGAGCTGTTGGGGCGTCGAGGTCGTCGGGGACACCGCGTACGCGGCCACCCAGAGCGGTGGTGTCGTGCGCCTGCGGCTGGGCGGGTCCGAGGGCTCGTGGTCCCAGCCGGACGTGAACAGCGGTCTCCCGCTGCGCGACCGGGCCAGGTTCGACCCGGTGCGAGCGGTCTCCGGCGCGCTCCGGGCGGACGGCGAGCCGGTCGTGCTGGCGGCGGGGCCCCGGGGCGTGCTGCGGTCGACGGACGCAGGTGTCTCATGGCGGACCTGCTCGGCGCGGATCGTGGAGGACGTGGTGACGCTCCCGCCCACCTGGTTGTTCTGCTCCGGCGAGCACGAGATCGAGGTGATCCGCGCGCATGGCTGAGCACGGGCTGCTGGACGTCCTCCCCGAGGTGATCCGGGTCACCGCCCTCCCGGGAAGCCCGCTGACCGCGCTCGCGGCCGTGGCGGAGGACCTGCACGCCCCGGTCTCTGCGGTGCTGGACCACGTCGACGACGTCGTCGCGCCCTTCGGCACGCCCGCGCGCCTGGTCGGCTTCCTCGCCGGGTGGGTGGACCTGGGGTGGCTGACCGAGGCCGAGGCGGATCGCGGCTCCGTGGGGGTCCTGGGGGTAGCACCCGACCGGCTCCGGGACCTGATCGCGGCGTCCGCAGACCTGTCCGCGCGCCGCGGCACGCCCGCGGGCCTGGCCCGCTTCCTGCACCTGGCGACCGGTGTGGACGGCTTCCTTGTCCAGGAGGTGCCAGGCGCCTTCCACGTCCGCGTGGTGGTACCGGCGCCGGCGGCCCACCAGCGTGACCTCGTGGCGCGTCTGCTCGAGGTGCTCAAGCCGGCCCATGTCACCGGAGAGGTGGTGCTGGGCGAAGGAACCAGCGCGACCGACGGTGCACCCTCAGGAGCGAGGTCAGGTGCGTGAGGTTCGAGTGCTCAGTGTGACGGTCGCGTCCCCCGAGGTCGTCCTGGACGGCCCGGCGACGGTGACCGCGTCCGTGACCAACGGCGGCGCGGGACCCGTGCGGGTCGTCCTGGGCGCCTTCACCCCGCCAGGCGGCGAGGGCCCCGCTACGGGTGGTCGGGCCCAACCGTCGTGGGCCACGATCGAACGGCCGCTGCGCGAGGTGGGCGCCGGCGCGACGGAGCAGTACACCGTCTCCCTCGCGGCGCCGGGTGCTGCCGCCGGCACGTACTCCCTGAAGCTGATCGCCTACCCGTCCGCGGACGCGCCGGAGGAGCACGCCGACCGCGGCCAGGTGCTGCGAGTCGTGGTTCCCGCCACCGAGCCTCCGGCACCGCCGCGCCGCCCGTGGTGGCCGTGGGCGCTCGCCGGGCTC
>DATISK010000229.1:0-1841 GCA_035581545.1 Ornithinimicrobium sp.
TCCGAACCCGGAAGTTAAGCCTGCCAGCGCCGATGGTACTGCAATCGAGAGGTTGTGGGAGAGTAGGACGCCGCCGGACCTTTCTTATTGCTGGAGGCCATTCCCGACACACCGGGGATGGCCTCCACGCAATTCACCACCCTTTTCGGCGTCCTCGGCGTTCAGCCGAACTGGAGCGCGACGCAGACCCACCGGTCACTCCGGCGCTCCAGCCGGAGCGCGACAGCTCGGGATCGTTCGCCGTGTCGCACGTGGACGCTCACCTCGAGCGCGCCCTCGGAAGGCCGGCACAGATGCAGGCTGCGCACCTGGGGGCGGGTCCGTCGACTGCGGGGCGCGCCGACAGCGCTCACCGCGTGTGCGCGGCGCTCGAGGTCGGCGTACACCTCAGGAGTGGTCCAGCGGACCAGCTGGCTGACGGGCCTCTGGCCGGCCGCTGTCTCCACGGCGGCCTGGGCCAGCCTGGCCGTCCAGTCGCGGAGCCGCATGTCGGCCTGGTGATCGGACCGCGCCCGCCGGTCGTGGTCGAGCTCCGGCGTCTCCGGGGGCGGCGGCGGTGTCTCGAGGGCGGCGAGGTCGAGGGCGAGGGTGCCCTGGACCTCGGCGCGGCCGAACGTCGTCCGCTGCTGCGGGACCAGGCGGGTGATGGTGGCGTGCCCGGCAGTGGGTCGGACCGGTGTCATGGGCGTTCCTCTCGGTGCGGACCCGGGACCCGGAGATGGGTGCCGGGACGGATGTGGTCGGGGTCGGCGCCGATGACGCCTCGGTTGGCGGCGTACAGCTTGATGACGGCTCGCTGGACAGCCGCGGCGTGGTGTGGCTGGGGGGCGAGGTGGACGGTCGCGAGGCGCCAGAGCGAGTCGCCGGGCTTCACGACCAGTACCGGCTCCCGCTGGGGCGGGAGAGTGGAGGCGATCGGGACGGGGGTCTCGGCGCGGTCCGGGGCAGGGAGGCGGGTGCGGTCCGCTGCGGCGGCCGAGGGGGAGCCGAGCGCGAGTGCCACGACCGCGGCAACGGCGGCGCGGGCGGGGAGCGCGGTGCTGCGAGCGCTGGTGCGTCTCCACGGGCCGAGCGCACCGACCAGCTCGGCGAGAAGAAGCACGAGCAGCCAGGTCGCGGTCACGGAGGTCGCGGCGGCCGCGCCCAGGATCAGCTGGTCGTGGGGTGTCGACGCCCCCCGCGCCAGCACGGGGAGGCACAGTGCGGTCAGGCCGGCCCAGGCTCCGCCCGCTGCCGACAGGAGCAGTCCCGCCCGTGCGTACCTCAGCGATGCTTGCACCTGTTCGACCCCGTAACACGTTGTTTGATGTTGTTTGACATTTCTAGCGTCCGGTTGAGCTGTGCGTCAACACCCCAGGTCACTGCCTGTTGACAGCGCCCGTCGCGTCGGTGAGGGTGCGGCAGTGACCTGGGAGACCCGCCTGCTCGAGCTGTACGACGACCTCGAGCAGCAGGCGGAGGGTCTGGCCCTCCGCGCGCGTGACACCGACGTCGCCGACCTGGGGCGCGCCGAGTACGCGCAGGTGGACCTCGCCTCGCGGCTGCACGCCTCCCTCGGGTGCGCTATCGGGTTGAGCGCGGCCGGGGGGCAGGTGCGCGGCCGACTGGTCCGCGTGGGCAACGGGTGGTGCCTCCTCGGCGCCGGCGTCGAGGAGACGGTGGTGGCGCTGCCTGCAGTGCAGAGCATCACCGGGCTGGGCCCCCGGAGCGACCCCGAGCAGGTGCGGCCGGTGGTCGCCAGGCTGGGACTCGGATCCGTGCTCCGCGCGCTCGCCGAGGAGGGCGCCACCGTGACGGTGCGGGACATGGCGGGAGCGGTCCGTCGGGGCGCCCTCGCCCGG
>DATISK010000230.1:0-5126 GCA_035581545.1 Ornithinimicrobium sp.
CACGCCGCACCGGGAAAGGGGCGACCGGCGGGACCGCGGGCAGCCGGTCGATGGTCCGGGCAGCCGGGCAGCCGGGCAGCCGGGCAGCCGGGCAGCCGGGCAGCCGGTCAGCCGGTCAACTCGGCCGGCAGGCCGGCGCGGGCGAAGGCCGTCTCGTCGAAGAACCCCACGACCCCGGTGACCGCCCCGTCGACGACGTCGACGACCACGAGCTGGAACGGCCGGTGGACGCCGTCGTCGCCGCGCAGGTACATCCCGGCGGCGGGCTGGCCGTTGGAGACCGTCGGGACCATCCGCAGGTCGAGCGGACCGGAGGCGGGGCACTGGGCCCCGATGAGCGCCGCGATCGCCTCCTGGCCGACGTAGTAGCGGTCGAACGGCGGCATCTGCCAGGTGGCCTGCTCGGTCATCACCTCGACCACCGCCGGGACGTCGTAGCGCTCGAACGCCTCGCAGAAGCGGGTGAAGATCTCGCGCTCCTCGGCGGTGAGCTCGTGCACCCGCCGGCCGGCCTCCCGCATCCCGTCCCCGACCGTGGCCCGGGCCCGCTGGAGCGCGGAGTTGGCGGCGGCGACCGAGCAGCCGAGGGCCTCGGCCGTCTCGACGGCCGACATCGCCAGCACGTCGCGCAGCACGAGGGCGGCGCGCTGCCGCGGCGGGAGGTCCTGCAGGGCGGCGACCACCGCAAGCTGGACCCCCTCGTGGGCGACCGCCGCGTCGGCCGGGTCGGGCCGGGCCTCGCCCCACACCATCCGGTCGGGCAGCGGCTCGAGCCAGTCGCGCGAACGGTCCTCGACCACGGGCACGTACGGGTCTCCCGGGGGTTGTCCCAGACCGCTCGGCAGGGGCCGTCGGCCCTGCTGCTTCAGGGCGGTGAGGCAGGTGTTGGTCGCGATCCGGTACATCCACGTCCGCACCGACGAGCGGCCCTCGAAGGAGTGGAACGCCCGCCACGCCCGCAGGTAGGTCTCCTGCACCAGGTCCTCGGCGTCCCCGGCGGAGCCGAGCATCCGGTAGCAGTGCGCGAGCAGCTCGCCGCGCAGCGGAGCGGTCAGCTCCTCGAACGTGGGCGTCCCCGTGGTCGTCGTCATGCCTCGCTCCTCGCCCGCTCGTCGTGGACCGGCTGGTCGTGGACCAGCTCGTCGCGGACCGGCCCGTCGTGGACCGGCTCGCCGTGGACCAGCCCGGTCATGCGCCGCGGCCGGCCACGACCTGCTCCGTGCCGACCTCCACGGTCCCACCGTCGGCTGCCCCGGGTCCAGCCCCCGCGAAGGCCGGGTCCATCCACATGACCTCCCACACGTGGCCGTCCGGGTCGCTCCAGGACCGGCCGTACATCAGTCCCATGTCCTCGCTGCGGACCGCGGTGCCGCCGAGGTCGACGGCCCGGTCGGCCAGGGCGTCGACGTCCTCGCGGGAGTCGACCGACAGGGCGAGCAGGGTCTCCACGGTGCCAGCGTCGGCGGTGCGACGGTCGTGGAAGCCGGCGAAGAAGTCCCGCCGCAGCAGCATCGCGTAGAGGCTGGGGCCGAGCTCGAGACACAGGGCGTTGCCGTCGCAGAAGTTCTCGTCGAAGGTGTAGCCCAGGCCGGTGAAGAAGGCCCTGCTGCGGTCCAGGTCGTCGACGGGCAGGTTGACGAAGATCATCTGGTGCTGGGGCATGGCGCTCCTCCTGGAGGTGGTGGGCACGGGGGTGGTCCCGCTGCAGGATCCGACCCGGCCCGGACACTGAACTCATCGGTCCTGGGTCCTGCCCGCACGCGGGCAGGTCGGCCGCCCGGCTGGTCGGCGCGGCCCCGGGCTGGTCGGACCGCCCGGTTACGTTGCTCCCGTGGACGTGGCCGAGCTGCAGGACGAGCCGTGGACCGGCCACAGCGTGCTGCAGGTGCCGGTGCCCGCCCTGGAGGAGTGGGTACGCGTCCGCACCGCCGAGCACGACCCCGCCTTCGTCTCGGCCGACCCGTGCTTCGTGCACGCCCACGTCACCGCACTCGGGCCCTTCGTCGAGGTCCTGGACGACCGTGCGGCCGACCGGGTGGCGGGGATCGCCGCCCGGGTGGAGCCGTTCGCCTACCGCCTGGCCCGGCTGGCCACCTTCCCCAACGGGATCGTCCACCTGGTGCCCGAGCCGGTCGAGCCGTTCGCCCGGCTCACCGCCCTGCTCGTCGAGGAGTTCCCCGACCATCCGCCCTACGGGGGGCTCTTCGCCCCGGCTCCGCACCTGACCCTCGACCTGGTCCACGGCGACGTCACCGAGGCGTCCACCCAGGCCCTGCTCGGCGACCTGCTGCCCGTCGCGTGCCGGGCGGACACGCTGGACATGGCGTGGTGGGAGTCCGGCCGCTGCCACCTGGTCCGCCGGTGGCCCCTCGGAACCAGCGTATGATGGTTGCATCATGCAAGTATCTGAGCAGCTCGCGCGCGCCTTCGCCTCGATGGGGCGCCTCCTCACCGAGTTCCAGGGGGAGCTCTCCCGACCCGACTTCTCGGTCCTCGTCCACCTGTCCCACCAGGACGCCTGCGGTGAGCCGGTCCGCTCCCGCGACCTCGCCCGGTCGGAGGGGCTCGACCCCTCGACGATGAGCCGCCGGCTGGCCTCGCTGGCCGAGCGGGGTCTGGTCGCCCGTGAGCCCGACCCGGCCGACGGCCGGGCCCACCTGCTGCGCCTGACCGACGCCGGCCGCGAGGCCGTCCGGCAGGAGCGGGGCCGTCGGGTCACGCTGGTCACGGACGCCCTCGACGGCTGGGCCGACGAGGACCGCGCCGACCTCGCCCGGCTGCTCGCCCAGCTCACCGACAGCCTCGAGACCCGCCGCGACGAACGCACCCGCCAGCTCCACCGCATACCGGGAAGAACCCCGTGACCACCACCGGAGCCGCGCCCACCGCCACCCCCGAGCCCGTCCCCTACACGATGACCCGCGCGCACCGGCGGGTCTTCGTCGGCCTGATGCTGGGCATGTTCGTGGCCTCGATCAGCCAGACGATCGTCGGCCCGGCCATCCCGCGGATCGTCGCCGAGCTCGGGGGTATGGAGCACTACAGCTGGGTGGCGACCGCGGCCATGCTGGTCTCGGCCATCGTCGTGCCGATCGTGGGCAAGCTCTCCGACATCTTCGGCCGGCGGGGGTTCTACCTCGGCGGGCTGGTCGTGTTCATGCTCGGCTCGGTGATCTCCGGGCTGGCGCCGAACTTCTGGACGCTGGTCCTGGGGCGCGCGGTGCAGGGTCTGGGCATGGGCACGCTGATGCCGCTGTCGCAGACGATCATCGGCGACATCATCCCGGCCCGGCAGCGGGGCAAGTACCAGGGCCTCATGGGGGCGGTGTTCGGGGTGACCTCGGTCGCCGGGCCGCTCGCGGGCGGGGTGATCACCGACGAGCTCGGCTGGCGCTGGCTGTTCTTCGCGATCCTCCCGGTGGGCGTGGTCGCGGTGTTCATCATCGCTCGCTTCCTGCACCTGGACCACGAGCCGACCCGCGGGAGCATCGACGTGCTGGGGATCGTGACGCTGACCCCGGCGCTGGTGGCGATCCTGCTGGCGACGTCGTGGGGCGGCACGACCTACCCGTGGGGGTCGGCGGTGGTGCTGGGGCTGTTCGCGGCGGGGACGGTGCTCCTGGGCGCCTTCGTCCTCGCCGAGCTGCGGGCGGAGAACCCGCTGCTGCCGCTGGGGCTCTTCCGCAACAGCATCTTCACCTGGGCCAACGTGGCGGCGTTCGGGCTGGCGATGGTGATGTTCGGCGCGCTGATCTACGTGCCGGTCTACGCCCAGGGCGTGCTCGGCGTCGGGGCGACCGAGTCGGGCCTGATCCTCATGCCGATGATGCTGGGGATGATCGTCGTCGGGATCCTCGCGGGCCTGGTCATCACCAGGACGGGGCGCTACAAGGAGCTCATGCTGCTGGGCACGGTCGTCACCGGCGTCGGGCTCTGGATGCTGACCCGGCTCACGGTGGACTCCTCGGAGTGGACGATGACCGCGGCGATCGCGGTGATGGGCACCGGGCTGGGGCTGGCGATGCAGCAGTACACCCTCGTCGTCCAGAACGCGGTCTCGCGGGCCGACCTGGGCGTCGGCACGGCCACGCTGCAGTTCTTCCGCAACGTGGGCAACACGGTGGGGATCGCGATCTTCGGGTCGGTGATGACCGTGGGGATGGCGCAGGCGATCGCCGGGCACCTGCCGGCGGAGATGGCCTCGCAGGCGGCCGAGCTGGGGCAGATCGACGCCGGGGTCGCGCTCGACCCGGCCGCGACGGAAGGGCTGCCCCCGGAGGTGCTGGCCGCGGTGAGGGCCGGACTGGCCGACCAGCTGCACGACGTCTTCGTGCTCGCGCTGCCGATCGTGGTCGTCGTCTTCTTCGCCACCCTGGCCATCCGTCCGATCCCGCTGCGGGAGACGGTCGGCACGCCCGAGGAGGCCCAGCGGGAGTACCTCGACACGATGGCCCAGAGTGCCCCGTCCACCGGCTACGTCCCGAGCCTGCGCGAGGGGGACGTCGGGGCCCGGACCCGTGAGCGGGTGCTGGGGCTGCAGCTGGCGATGATCGCCCACCAGGCCGGTGAGCCGGACCGGCCGTTGCTGAGCCGTGCGGTGGCCGAGGTCGGCCAGGGCGACCTGGAGCGCGGCCGGTGCCTCCTGGAGCGGGCGGCCCTGATGCTGACCAGCGACGACCACGAGGAGGCTGCGGCCGGCGAACGGTTCGCCGTGGAGCTGGCCCGTCGGACCGATCAGGAGGGTGGGTTGCTCAGCGCCGACCTGCGTCAGGAGCTGGCCGTCCGCGCGGCGGCCGCCGCCCGCGACCGCGACGAGGTGCTGTCCACGATCGAGCCGAGTGTCGAGGAGCGGCACGCTGCGGTCGACCTGGACAAGGTGCGCCAGGCTGCCGGTGAGCTCTCGACCGCGCTGCTCGTGGACCTCGGCCGTCCCCTCGAGACGGTCGGCCCGCCCGTCCCGTCAGGGGAGTAGGTCCCGGCCGGCACCCGGATGCACCGTGCCGGTCGGTCTCGGCAGGGTGGCCCGTCGTTGGCCTACGGTCGTCCGGCTGGGGCCGGCGAGCCCCGGCTGTGGCCGCCGATCCACCGGCTGTGGCCGCCGATCCCCCGGCTGTGGCCGGCGACCC
>DATISK010000231.1:0-3791 GCA_035581545.1 Ornithinimicrobium sp.
GAGCGGGTGCGGTCAGGTGGTCGAGGAGGCCGGACAGGCGGCCTCGCCCAGGCTGAGCATCAGCCGGTTGGCCCAGGCGAAGAAGGCCGTGGCGGTGGCGAGGTCGACGACCTCGCGCTCCTCGAGCCCGACCGCGCGCATTCGTCGCACGTCGGCCGGGCCAAAGGTGGGGCGGACCTCGGACAGGTGGGCGGCGGCGTCGACGATCGCGGCCCACCGCGCGCCCAGCTGCTCGTCGGCGGACAGGGGGGCCAGGTCGGTCGCGACCCAGTCGGCGTCCCGGGGGAGCCGGACGGCCAGGAGACGGTCGACGTCCTCGCCGCGCCGGCTGAACCCCGCGCTCTTGCGGGCGTGCACCGAGGCGCAGTAGAGGCAGTCGTTGACCTTGCTGGCCACGGCCGCCGCGAGCTCCCGCTCGGCCTTGGGCAGCCCCTCGGTCCGGCGGAAGATGGCGTTGTCCAGGTCGCTGCGGGCCAGGGTGACGGCGGGGGTGCGCGAGATCAGCCGGAAGTAGACGCTGTTGGTGCTGGCCTTGCGGGCGAACGACGCCCGCTGGGCCGCCGTCAGCTCCTCCTCGTCCGGTGCGGCCACCCACGGCTCCCACGCGAGCAGCTCCTGGGTGAACTCCCGGGGACGGGAGGACCCGGCCAGGGTGGTGGGGGAGTCCAGCTTGCGCCGCCCGCGTCCCGGCGGGGTCCTGGTCGGTGCGGGGGCGGCCGGCACCTCCAGGCCCGCCAGCCCGGCGAGGGCGACGACGAGGCGGCCGAGATAGCTCTCGAAGGCGACCAGCTGACTGACCAGCACCACCTCGTCGGGGCCCAGGCCGGCGGCCGTGAGCGCCTGCTGGTCCTCGGGGGTGCTCAGCGCCGGCGAGAGCGCCAGCAGGTCGAGGTGTCCGCGCAGGGCACGCAGCCCGGGGTCGGCGGGCTCGTCCTCCTCGAGCAGGGGCTCGTCGCCCGCCAGGGAGGCGTGCCACCGGTGGAGCGGGCCGTTGCCCTGCCAGGCGGCCACGACCGCGGCCAGGGCGTGCAGCACGGGGGCGGACAGGGACTGCGGCACCTCGTAGAGCGCCTCGTAGGCCGCCCGGGTCTGCGCCAGCACCTCGGCGTCCACCGCGTCCACGGCCGCCCGCGCCGCGGAGTCCACCGGGGAGGGGGTCGCGCGCAGGACCGCACCCACGAGGTGGGTGGACGGGGAGACGCTCGTGATGGTGGACACGTCCCATACTCTGCCATTGGGATATGCATAAATCAAAGTTGGGGTGACCGGGCGCCGTCGGCACGCCCCGCCACGGGCGGGCAGGGCTACAGCTCGATCGGCCGTCCGTGCGGGGTGCGCGCGGCGGCGTCGTGCCAGGCCAGGGTGGCGCGGCCCACGTCGGCGGCGCTCGCGATCCCGCGGGCCTGCAGCAGCTCCTCGAGCGCGTCCGCCCAGCGCTCGTAGTAGTCGCTGCCGTCGACGGCGCCGCGGGCGACGTGGCGCGCCAGGACGTCGGCCCACTCGGGCCAGGTGAACACCCCGCGCTCGTGCAGGGCCACGGTCATCGCGAACACCTGCGCCTGCCAGGGCGCGGCGAAGACCTGCTCGTCGCCACGGGGCGGCAGGGGCAGGCTCTCGCCGCACGCCGCCGAGATCGAGGCCAGCGTCCGGGCCGCGGTGCTCATGCCGGCTCCTCCAGGTAGGGCTCCCACGCGTCGACCGAGACGGTCACCGTCGCGTCGGCCTCCTCCCCCCAGAGCTCGCGGGCGGAGAAGTCGACGGTGTAGAGCCACTCGGGCTCCTCGTCCGCCGGCCGGCCGAGCGGTGCCGCGTGCCGGTCCGGGAAGACGTGCGCACCGCGGACCGCCACGACGGTGCCGACGTGGCCGCGGGCATACCGGGGCAGGCGGGTGTGCCCACGGGGGTGGATGTTCCTGGCCCGCACCTGCTGTCCCGCTGCGAAGGCGGGCGGCCGGGAGGTCGGACGCTCGTAGCTGCCGGGGGTGGAGAACCCCTCACGCAGCTGCTCCGCGGACCGGGCCTCCAGGTCGTCGCGCTCGAGCAGCCCCAGCGCGGCGACGGCCCGCTCCAGCCCCAGGGTCCAGATCCGGTAGTAGCTGCTGGTGAGGTAGACGGCCGGCGGCAGGGACTCGCGCACGTGGCGCATCTGGTCGATGTTCCACCGGCCCAGGGCACCCGTGGCCAGCGTGAGCGCGAGCGCCCGGCGCTCCCAGTCGGCGTGGAAGGTCGGCTCGTCCGCCTCGGGCCGCACCGGTCCGAAGCCGTGCATCCCGCCGAGGTCGTGCACGCCGTCCACGTCAGGCCCCCTCGGACGCGGACGGAGCGGCGGCGGACGCCAGCCCGGTGCCGATCATGCTGTCCCGGGTGACGAGGCCGGCGAGCTGGTCCTCGGTCAGGTGCTCGGTGCCCTCCGGTCGTCGGGGGAGGACGAGGTAGCGCACCTCGGACGTGGAGTCCCACACCTTGATCCGCGTGCCCGCGGGAAGGGTGACCCCGAAGTCGGCCAGCACGCCGCGGGGGTCGACGACGGCCTTGGCGCGGTAGGCGGGCGACTTGTACCAGACCGGTGGCAGACCCAGGACCGGCCACGGGTAGCACGAGCACAGCGTGCAGACCACCATGTGGTGCAGCTCGGGGGTGTTCTCCACGGCGACCATGTGCTCGCCCTGGCGTCCGACGTGGCCCAGCGAGGCGATCGCCGCGTCCGCGTCCGCCAGCAGCCAACGGCGGTAGTCGGGGTCGGCCCACGCCCGGGCCACGACCTGCGCGCCGTTGTGCGGCCCGACCTCGTGCTCGTAGCGCTCGACGACCGCGTCCAGCGCCTCCCGGTCGACCAGCCCGCGCTCGGTCAGCAGGGTCTCCAGCGCCCGGACGCGGGCGTCCATCTCGGAGAGCTCGCTGAACGCGGGGGAGCCGTGGTCGTGCTCGTGGTCCTGACCGTGCGCGTGCGACATGCCGAAACCCTAGTGGGGCCGCGCCGCGCCCCCTGGGGTGGCCGAAGCGCCACCTTCCGCCCGGGCGCGGCGCCGGGTCACCGAAGGGGGCCGAGCGGCGTCCCCGTCCGCACCGACTCGCGCCACAGCACGGCCAGCTCGGTGCGGGACGTGGCGCCGGTGCGGGCGAAGAGGGACTCCAGGTGCTTGCGCACGGTGCGCGGCGACAGGCCGAGCCGCCGGGCGACCTGCTCGTTCGTCAGGCCGAGGGCCACGAGCGCGACCACCTGGGTCTGGCGGCGGGTCAGCGGCGTCGCGGGGTCCGCCTCGGCCATCCCCCGCAGCGCCTCGAGGTTGTCCCGGACGCGCACGCTGGCCGCCACCGCGGCCGCCAGGCGCTCCACCGGGGCGACCTCCTCGTCGGTGAAGTCGCGCCGGACCCGCCACAGGGAGAGCAGCGTCAGCTCCTCCGGCGACCGGTCGAGCACGAAGGCGGCCTGGTAGCGGTCGCCCGTGGGGGCCAGGAGCGCCTGGTAGACCTCGGTGCGCTCGAACTGCGCCAGGTCGACCACGTCGGTCAGCCTCGTCCGCGGGGCGGGGTCGGTGACCAGGTGGGTGGCGTAGGGGTGCGTGGGCAGCAGCCGTTCCCACTCGGCCATCCCGGGCTGCTCCAGCGGGGCGCGCCCGTGCTGGAGGAGCTGGGTGCCGGTCCCGTTGAGCTGGATGCAGGACCACGACACCAGGTCGGTGCCGACGCCGTCGGCCAGCAGCCGCAGCACCTCGGGCATCACCTCGTGCCCCTCCGCCACGGCGTGGCACAGGTCGGCGCCGCGGCGCGCCATCCTGGCGACGTCCATG
>DATISK010000232.1:0-7517 GCA_035581545.1 Ornithinimicrobium sp.
TCGGACCGAGGAGGACGACGAGGACCACGAGTGGGCCGTCTACGTCCTGGACACCCGGCTGCCCGACGCCTCCGGGGGAGGGGCCTACGAGGGGCTGCGCGCGCGGTTCGCCGAGATCGCCCAGGAGCACGAGGGCTGGTACGACCAGCCGGGGGACCACCGCCCGCCGATCCCTCCGGAGCAGGACGAGGGGTGACCCGGTGAGCCACGCGCAGGTCGAGCGCGAGCGGACCTTCGCGCCGAGGGAGGGTCAGCCGCTGCCGGACCTGGACGGTCTGCTGCGGACGGGGCGGTCCCGGGAGCACCGGTTGCGCGCGGTCTACCTGGACACCACCGACCTGCTGCTGATCAGGCACCGGATCACCCTGCGCCGGCGGGAGGGGGGCCCGGACGAGGGGTGGCACCTCAAGCTGCCGCGGCCCGACGGGTCCCGGCTCGAGGTGCACGCCCCGCTCACCCGTGGGCCCGGGTGGACCCGGGTGCCCGAGGGCCACCTGGGTGCCGTCGTCACCGCCCTCGGACCGGCCTGGCCGACCGGGGTGGGGGCGACCCTGCTGCCGGTGGCGACCCTGGTCACCGACAGGACGGAGACCGAGCTGCTCGACGACCGCGGGAGCGTCGTGGCCACCCTGTGCGACGACCGGGTCGTCGCGCTCCCGGAGGGGCGGCGGTGGCGGGAGCTGGAGGTCGAGCTGGTCCCCTCGGCGGAGGACGACGAGCTGCTGGACGCCGTCACCGAGCGGTTCGCGACCCAGGACGTGCACCCGGCCGACTCACCCTCCAAGCTGGCCCGGGCGCTGGGGAAGCGGCCCGACCGTGCGGCCCGGGGAGAGGGCCTGCGGCCCCGCGACCCGGCTGCCGCCGTCCTCCACGCCTACCTGGCCACGCAGGTCGCAGCCATCCTGGGCCGGGAGGACGACCTGCGGGTCGACGCCCCGGACGCCGTCCACCGCGCCAGGGTGGCCACCCGACGCCTGCGCAGCGCGCTGCGGACCTTCGACCGACTGCTCGACCGCCGGGTCACCGACCCCCTGCGGGACGAGGTGGCGTGGCTCGCAGGGCTCCTCGGGGCACCGCGCGACGCCGAGGTGGTGCGTGCCCGCATCCTCGACCGTCTCGGGGCGCTGCCACCCGGGCTGATCCTCGGGGACGTGGTCGCCTCCGCCCGCTCCGGGCTGACGCAGGAGCACGGGCAGGCGCATGCCGCGCTCGTCGACGCGACGGGCTCCGAGCGCTACCTCGAGCTGACCGACGCCCTGCTGGACCTGCTCGCCGACCCGCCGTGGCGGGGCCGCGCCCGACGGCGGGCCGACGAGGTCCTGCCGGCCCTCGTGCAGGAGGTGGTCGAGCGGGTGGGGCGGTCGGTCCGGCCGACCAGGTCGCTGCCCGGGCCGCCCGACCCCGACGACCCCGCGGTGCTGCACGAGCGCCACGAGACCAGGAAGCGCGCCAAGGCGGCGCGCTACGGGTGGGAGGCGCTCGCGCCCGCGCTGGGTCCGGACGCGGCGGAGGCCGCCCTCCGCTGGGAGGCGGTCACCGAGGCCCTGGGCGAGCTCCAGGACGTGGTGGTGACCCGTGAGCGGCTGCTCGCGCTGTCCGCCGCTGCGGAGGGCGACGGCGTGCCCAGCTTCAGCCTGGGCGTCGTCGCCGGCGACGACCGTGCCTCGGTCGCGCAGCTGGTCGCCCGGGGGGACCGGGCGGTGGAGCGGGCCCTGCACGGCTGAGGGCCGCGCCCCCGGGTGAACGGGAGGTGACCGGTCGGCGACGGTCCGCCCCAAACGGCCATCGCGCGGTCAGACCAGGGCCACCACCGGTTCACGTCGTCCCCGTTGCATGGGTCCTGCTGGCACCGCCAGCGGCGGAGGAGCTGCTCCGCGCCCCTGGACGAAAGGAAACCCCGTGTCCCTTCGGCACACGACCATGGCCCGCACCTCCCTCGTGGCGGCCGCCGTCCTGGCCCTGGCCGCCTGCGGCAACGGCGACGACGCCACCGACGACGCGACGGCGGCTGCTGGCGCCGAGGGTGGCTCCGCGGAGGATGGCGACGACGGCACCCTGTCCGGCGACATCGCGATCGACGGCTCCTCCACGGTCACCCCGCTGACCGAGCCGGCCGCCGAGCTGTTCATGCAGGAGAACCCCGACGTGCGGGTGGCGGTCGGCACGTCCGGCACCGGTGGCGGGTTCGAGAAGTTCTGCAACGGCGAGACGGACATCTCGATGGCCTCCCGCCAGATCAAGGACGAGGAGATCGCCGCCTGCGAGGAGGCCGGCATCACCTACGAGGAGCTCGGCGTCGCCAACGACGGGCTGGCGGTCGTCGTCAACCCCGAGAACGACTGGGCCACCTGCCTGACCGTCGAGGAGCTCAACACGGCGTGGCAGGACGGGTCCACCGCCCAGTCCTGGAGCGACATCAACCCCGAGTTCCCCGACGAGGAGCTCACCCTCTACGGCCCCGGCACCGACTCCGGCACCTTCGACTACTTCACCGAGGCGATCAACGGCGAGGAGGGGAACATCCGGCAGGACTACAACGACATCGGCGAGGACGACAACGCTGCCGTCACCGGGGTCTCCGGCGGCGTGGGCGCCATGGCCTTCATCCCGCTGTCGTTCGTGCTCGAGGCCGGTGACCAGGTCAAGGCCATCGAGGTGGAGAACGAGGCCGGCGAGTGCGTCGCGCCCTCGGAGGAGACGGTCCAGGCCGGGGACTACAACCCGCTCGGCCGGCAGCTGTTCATCTACCCCAAGGGCGAGTCGATCTCCGACAAGCCCGAGGTCAAGGCCTTCGCGGAGTTCTACGTGAACAACTCCGGGGAGATCGCCGACGCCGCCGGCTTCATCGCGCTGACCGAGGAGCAGAAGCAGACCGCCCTCGACCAGATCGCCACCCTCGGCGGGGGTCGCTGACCCCGGTCGGCACCCGCCTCACCCGACCAGGACCGCAGAAGGACGAGCATGAGCACCATCACGCGACCCGGGGCCGTCCCCGGGGCCCGGGCGGACGCACCGCTCTCGCTCCGGGCGAGCTCCCCGCGCTGGGGGGAGAAGGCGATCGTCGGATGGTTGTTCCTCTGCGCGGCCTTCTCGGTCCTGGTCACGGCGGGGATCGTCTTCTCCCTGGTCCCGCCGACCGTCGAGTTCTTCCGCCGGGTCGCCCCGGCGGACTTCTTCTCCACCGACTTCTGGGCCCCCACCAACTCCGGCAACCCCAGCTTCGGGGTGCTGCGGCTGGTTGTCGGCACCCTCAACGTGACCTTCTGGGCGCTGCTCATCGCCATCCCGGCCGGTCTCGGGGCGGCCATCTACCTCAGCGAGTACGCCAGCAGCCGCGCACGCAAGATCCTCAAACCCGTCCTCGAGGTGCTCGAGGGCGTCCCCACGGTCGCCTACGGGTTCTTCGCCATGACGTTCGTGACGCCTCTGCTGAGGGAGTTCTGGCCCACCTTCCTCCCGGGCAAGCTCGGGGAGCCCCCGGGGATCTTCTCGGCCGCCTCCGCCGGCCTCGTCATGGGGGTGATGATCATCCCCACCGTGGCGTCCATCTCCCAGGACGCCATGAGCGCGGTCCCCTCGGGCCTGCGTCAGGCCGCCTACGGTCTGGGGTCGACCCGCATGCAGGTGGCCACGAGGGTGGTCGTCCCGGCTGCTCTGTCGGGCATCGTCGCCAGCTTCGTCCTGGGGGTCTCCCGGGCCATCGGCGAGACGATGATCGTGCTGCTGGCCGCCGGGGCCTCCGCCAACCTGACCTTCTGGCCCAACGACTCGGTGCTGACGATGACGACCTTCATCGCCCGGACCTCCACCGGCGACATCGGCCACGGCACGACGACCTACTACACGATCTTCGCCGTCGGTGCCCTCCTCTTCCTCATGACCTTCGTGATGAACATGATCAGCATCGCCCTGGTCCGCAGATTCCGGGAGACCTACGAATGAGCAGGACGTCGACCCCGTCGCGGCTGAACGGCCCGAACCGCACGGGCGTGGCCGCGGCCCGGCGCGTCACCGAGCTCGGGCTCGACGGGAGCGCCCGCGGGGGGAGGTGGAAGGGGGGCGTGTTCAGGGCGCTGCTGATCCTCTGCCTCGTGGTCGCCTTCGTGACTCTGCTGGCCGTCATCGTCCAGGCCTTCGTCCGCGGGCTGCCGCGGCTGGACCTGAACCTCATCACCCAGATGCCCTCCACCCTGGACCGCGAGACCTCGGGGATGCAGTCGGCGATCTTCGGGACGATCTACGTCATGGTGGGGGTGGTCGTCACGGTGGTCCCGATCGGGGTGTCCGCGGCGATCTTCCTCGAGGAGTTCGCCGACCACGGCAGGTGGTGGGTCCGGTTCATCGAGCTGAACATCCAGAACCTGGCCGCCGTCCCCTCGATCGTCTTCGGCATCCTCGGGCTGGCGTTCATCGTCCGTGGCCCCCTCAGTCTGGGCCCCGTGGCCTACGCCGGGTCGCTCACGCTCGCGCTGCTGGTCCTGCCCACCGTCATCCTGGCGGCGCGGGAGGCGATCCGGGCCGTCCCGAACAGCCTGCGGCTGGGCTCCATGGGACTGGGCGCCACCAAGTGGCAGACCATCTGGCACCACGTGCTGCCGGCCTCGGTGCCGGGGATCGTCACGGGCACGATCCTGGCGCTGTCCCGCGCCATCGGCGAGACCGCACCCCTGCTGCTCGTGGGTGCCACCGTCTTCGTGACCTACAACCCGGACGGCTTCTTCGACGGTGCCTACACGGTCCTGCCGGTGCAGATCTTCCAGTGGGCCGTGCGGCCGCAGGAGGAGTTCCGGATCCTCGCCGCGGCCGGGATCATCCTGCTGCTCGGAGTGCTGCTGGCCATGAACTCGGTGGCCATCTGGATCCGCAACCGCTTCACCCGCGAGCTGTGAGGATCCGCCCGGGCCGTCCCCCGCGCCCCCGACCCCATACCCCGGCACCCCCGCCCCAAGGAGACCCGACCGTGACCGAGACCGTCGCCCCCAGCCCGGCCCGCACCATGCCGGGCCACGACATCCCCGAGACCCCCGTCCCCGTGATGGAGGCCCGCGGGCTCAACGTCTTCTACGGCGGCTTCCACGCCGTCCACGACGTCGACCTGGCGTTCGGCCGCAACGAGATCACCGCCCTCATCGGTCCGTCGGGCTGCGGGAAGTCGACCGTGCTGCGCTGCCTCAACCGGATGAACGACCTCGTGCCCTCCGCCCGGGTCGAGGGCGAGGTGCTCTACCACGGCCAGGACGTCTACGCCCCCGAGGTCGACCCGATCGAGGTGCGGCGGCACATCGGGATGGTCTTCCAGAAGGCCAACCCGTTCCCCAAGTCGATCTACGACAACGTCGCCTACGGCCCGCGGGTCACGGGGATGAAGGTCGACAGCATGGACGACCACGTGGAGCGGTGCCTGCGCGGCGCGGCCCTCTGGGACGAGGTCAAGGACAAGCTCAAGGAGTCCGGGTACTCCCTCTCCGGCGGCCAGCAGCCGCGGCTGTGCATCGCCCGGGCCATCGCCACCGAGCCCGACGTCATCCTCATGGACGAACCCTGCTCGGCCCTGGACCCGATCGCCACCGGCGCCGTCGAGGACCTGATGCTCGACCTGCGGCAGGACTACACGCTCATCATCGTCACGCACAACATGCAGCAGGCCGCGCGCATCTCGGACCGGACCGCCTTCTTCACGGCCCGACCCGACGAGACCACGGGCAACCGCACCGGGCTCCTCGTCGAGTACGACCGGACGTCCAAGATCTTCGAGAACCCCTCCGACCAGCGGACCGAGGACTACATCTCCGGCCGGTTCGGCTGACCCGGGGCGGGGCCCAGCGCCCGGCGGAACTCTCCGAGCACCGGGTCCCCCAGCAGCACGAAACGGACCTCCTCCAGCCCCGGGACCCCCGGCCCGTGCTCCCGGACGGCCGTGACCGCGACGTCGGCGACCTGGGCGGCGTCCCAGCCGTAGATCCCGGCGCTGATCGCCGGAAAGGCGACCGTGCGGGCTCCCACCTCCCCGGCGACGTCGAGGCTGCGGACGAAGCAGGAGGTCAGCAGGGCCGGGTCGGTCTCCCCGGCGTGCCGGTTCGGCCCCACGGTGTGGATCACCCAACGGGCCGGGAGGTCCCCGGCGTCCGTGGCCACGGCCTCGCCGACCGGAAGGCCGCCGGGCCACCGCTCGGCCCGGACCCGACGGCACTCCGCCAGCAGGGACGGCCCGGCCGCCCGGTGGATCGCCCCGTCCACGCCACCGCCGCCGAGGAGACCGGAGTTCGCGGCGTTGACGACGGCGTCGACCCGCTGGGCGGTGAGGTCACCCTGCACGCACGTGATCTGCATACCCCCATCCTGCCCCCGGGACGGTCCGGGCGTGCCCTGCGGCACAATCGGCACACGGGTCCTGGCGCCGCCGCGTCCGCACCCGGCACCGGCACCCACCGACGCGCGGAGGTATGACGTGACGCTGGCCTTCGTCGTCACCCTGCTCGCGGGCCTGTCCACCGTCGTGGGCGGATGGCTCGGGACGCACGAGCAGGTGCTCCGTCGGCAGTGGCTGGCGGCCTCGCTCGCCTTCGCCGCCGGGCTGATGATCACCATCTCGGTGGTGGAGATCGCCCCCGCCGCGGCGGTGGCCCTGCGCGAGGTGGTCGGCTTCGGGTGGAACCTGCTCTGGGTCGGGGGAGCCATGCTCGTGGGGACGGTCGCGGTGGTGCTCATCGACAAGGCCATCCCGCACGAGGTCAACCCCGCCGAGCTGGCCGGCGGCGACGAGGCCGTCCGGGTGGCGAGCGGGGAGCTGGACGGGCGGCTGCTTCGCAGCGGGATGCTGCTGGCCGCCGTGGTCGCCCTGCACAACCTGCCCGAGGGCCTGGCCACCTTCATCTCCACGCTCGAGCGGCCCAGCGGCGGCATCGCGCTGGCCATCGCGATCGCGATCCACAACGTCCCCGAGGGGCTGGCCGTCGCCGCCCCCATCTACGCCGCCACCCGGAGCCGGACGACGGCGCTCTTCTGGGCGACGGTCTCCGGCCTGGCCGAGCCGGTGGGGGCGGTCGTGGGCTACCTGCTGCTGCGAGCCGTCCTGCCCGAGGAGTGGCTCGTGCTGTCCCTGGCGCTGGTCGCCGGGATGATGCTCGCCGTCAGCTTCATGGAGCTGCTGCCGGCCGCGCGACGCTACGAGACGCACTACAGCCAGTCGCTCGTCGGGTTCTTCCTCGGAGCCGTCGTGATGGCCCTGAGCATCCAGCTCCTGGCACCGCCCATCGGCTGAGCGAGGGCCGGGCAGAACTGCTGCGGACCGGGACCCAACCGCGCGGGGACGAACGGCGTCCTAGGGGTGTACCGATGCCCCGAGGAGGAGCCATGAGAACCACCACACCCACCGTGCTCGTGCTGGCCGGCCTGCTGCTGGCCGGGTGCGTGTCCGCCGCCGAGCCGTCCGGCCCGCAGGCCGTGCCCGGCGGGTCCCCGACCACGGTCGACGGCGCGCCGGGGACCGCCGAGGCACCCGCCCCGGCCGACCCGGC
>DATISK010000233.1:0-23955 GCA_035581545.1 Ornithinimicrobium sp.
CAAGGTCCGGGCACGTTCTGCCCGGACCGTGGTCAACCTCCTACTGTAGTCGCCGATCGTCGTCGGGTCGAGACGGACCGCTCCGGGGAGGGCCCCGCAACCGTGCGGCGGCGGGCGTGGTCAGCCAGGATCGACGCTGTAGCCGCGGTCGAGCAGCGCCTGGCGGACCTGCGCGGAGTGCTCGTGCCCGCGGGTCTCCAGGGTGAGCGAGATCGCCACCTCGTCGATCTTCAGGAGGGGGTCGCGACGGTGGTGCTGCACCTCGAGCACGTTGCAGGTCATCTCGGCGAGCGCCGCGAGCACCCCGGCCAGCGCCCCCGGACGGTCCGGCACCCGGACCCGCAGCTGAAGGTAGCGACCCGCAGCCGTCAGCCCCTGCCGCAGGATCCGCAGCAGCAGGACGGGGTCGATGTTGCCGCCGGAGAGCAGCGCCACGACGGGGCCCTCGTAGTGCCGGGCCGCCTCCTGGCCCAGCTCCATGAGGTGGGCCGTGGCGGCCGCCCCGGCCGGCTCGACGACGAGCTTGGCCCGCTCGGCCAGCAGCAGGACGGCCCGGGCCAGCGCGCTCTCGCTGACCGTCTCCATCCCGTCGACGAGCTCGGCCACGAGGCGGAAGGGCACGTCGCCGGGACGGCCGACGGCGATCCCGTCGGCCATCGTGGTCATCCGCCCGACGGGCACGGGGTGTCCGGCCGAGAGCGACCCGGGCCACGCGGCGGCCTCCTCGGCCTGGACCCCCACCACCCGGACGTCGGGCCGCTGCGACTTGATCGCCCGCGCGATCCCGGCCAGCAGTCCCCCGCCGCCGGTGCACACGAGCACGGTCCGCACGTCCGGGACCTGGTCGAGGATCTCCAGTCCGCAGGTGCCCTGCCCGGCGACGATGTCCGGGTGGTCGAACGGCGGGATGAACACCGCACCGTGCTCCTGCTCGTGCTCCCGGGCGGCCTCGATGCAGTCGTCGATCGTCGTGCCGACCTGGTGGACGGTGGCCCCGTAGCCCTTCGTGGCGGCCAGCTTGGGCATCGAGGCACCGTGGGGCATGTAGACGGTCGCCTCGATCTCCAGCAGCCGCGCGGCCAGGGCCACGCCCTGGGCGTGGTTCCCGGCGCTCGCGGCCACCACCCCCCGGGACTTCTCCCCGGTGGTCAGCCGCGCCATCCGGGTGTAGGCACCGCGCATCTTGAAGGAACCGGCCCGCTGCAGGTTCTCGCACTTGAGGTGGACGGGCACACCGGTCCGGTCGGTCAGCGCCTGGCTGAACTCCATCGGGGTCGGCGTCAGCACGTCGGCGAGGACCTCGCGGGCGGCGAGGATGTCCTCCAGGGTCACGTCGGTGTGGTCCGGCACCCCGTCAGCCTATCGAGCACGCGCTCAGCGCGCCTCACCCCCGCAGGAGGCGCTCGGCGACGGCGTCGGCGAGCGCGGGCCGGTCGTCGGCGAGCAGGCCCACGGCGAAGAGCAGGTAGGCGGTGTCCACCCGGGCCTCCGCGGCCGGGGGCGGGGTCCAGCCGCCCCCGTGGTCGGCCAGGACGGCACCCAGGACGGCACCGGCCTCCGCGGGGGCGGCGTGCCGCAGCACCCCGCCCGAGCCGAGCAGGAGCCGCACCTCCTTGAGCGGCCGCGGCGCCTCGCCGGGTGCACCGGGGCGGCCGTGACGCCGGGCCGCCAGGACGGCCGCCATCCTCGCCAGCCGGAGGTCGAGCGCGCGCTCCCGGTCGTCGGACGGCAGCACGGCGGGGTCGGCGTGCACCCGCCCGACCCAGGCGGCCAGCCCTGGGTCGTCCGTGCCCGCCAGCCCCTCGGCGGTGGCCGCGGCCAGCACGCCGGGCGCCCCCCACCGCATCCCCAGGTCGCCCTCCACGGTCCGGGCGTGCCACAGCGTGGCCACGACCTGCTTGCGCAGGGTGGCGTCCTCGCCCCGGGGGGTGATGACCGAGTAGACGTCGGTGGTGGCCCCGCCGACGTCCACGACCATGACGTCCTCCCCCCGCGCCCGGGCGAGCACCTCCACGCCGGCCAGCACCGCGTCCGGGGTGGCGGCCCGGACGAGACGGGCGAACCGGGGCCCCGCCGAGAGCCCCTTGCCACCGATGACGTGCTGCAGGAAGACCTGGCGGATGGCGCGCCGGGCCGGTCCGGGACGGACCACGCCGATCCTCGGCAGCACGTTGTCGGTCGCCGTGACGCGCCGTCCGGTCGCGCGCAGCTCGGCCACCACCTCCTCACGGGCCGCGTCGTTGCCGGCGACGACGACCGGCGCCCCGACGCGGGCACGGGCCAGCCGCCGGGCGTTGTGCACCAGCACCTCCGCGTTGCCCCCGTCGGTCCCCCCGACCAGGAGGACCACGTCCGGACGGTCGGCCCGCAGGGAGGCCACGTCGGCGGTCGTCATCGGCCCGGCAGCCACGTGCACGACCTTCCCGCCGGCGGACAGCCCGACCCGGTGGCCGGCCTCCGCGGTCACGGCGCGCTCGAAGCCCACCACGGCCAGCCGTAGGCCCCCGCCCGCGCTGGAGCACACGAGCACCCGGTCGCCGTGCGCCGCCCCCGCGGCCAGCGGGTCGGGCACGTTCGACCGGCTGGCCGCGGTCAGCGCACGGTGGGCCGCCGCCACCCCGTCGAGGACGTCCCGCCCGGGACCGACGGTGGTGGGCACGGCGGTCCGCGCCAGCAGGTCGCCGTCGTCGTCCACCAGGGCGGCCTTGGTGAACGTCGAGCCGACGTCGAGGAGCAGGGTGGTGCCGCGGCTCACAGCAGCGCGGTCACCAGGGTCACGAGCAGCCAGACCACCGCCACCCCGGCCAGGATGCCGCCCCACAGGACCGTCCGCCGGGCGGACAGCGCGGCGGCGCGGTGGTCCTGCTCCCCGAAGCCGTCCTCGGTGCCCACGTCGCTGGACCCGGGCGGCCCCCCGAATCCGGCCGTGACCCGGTGGCTCCGTGCGAGCGCCGTCCGGCCCCGCAGGAGCAGCAACGAGCCCACCACGAGCAGCGCGACGGGGACGGCGACGCGCAGGGCCCAGTCGCCGGTCGACCACGCCCCCGTCGCCAGGAGGGGCAGCGGTACGGGCACGAGCGGCATGGGAGGCAAGGTGCCACACCGGGGCCCCCGGCGCCACCCGTGGGAGACTGGTGGGTATGCAGTCCACCGACACCCTTCCTGGCCGTCCCCAGCCGTTGCCCGGCATCCCCGCGACCCACGAGGTCCTCGGCACCCCGCTGCAGGGGCCCTGGCCCGGGGGGACCGAGGTCCTCACGGTGGCGATGGGTTGCTTCTGGGGGGCCGAGCGCATCTTCTGGCAGCTGCCGGGCGTCGTCACCACCGCCGCCGGCTACCAGGGCGGACGCACGCCCAACCCGACCTACGAGGAGGTGTGCTCCGGCCGCACCGGGCACGCCGAGGCCGTCCTGGTCGCCTACGACCCGACGGTGACTTCCCCCGAGCAGCTGCTCAAGGCGTTCTGGGAGAACCACGACCCCACGACCCGGGACCGCCAGGGCAACGACGTCGGCACGCAGTACCGCTCGGCGGTCTACTGGACCACCGACGGGCAGGAGGCTGCGGCGCGCGCCACGGGCGAGGCCTTCGGGGAGGTGCTCGCAGAGGCGGGTCACGGCCCGGTCGTCACCGAGCTGCGACCGGCCGCGGAGGCCGGACCGTTCTACTACGCAGAGGCCTACCACCAGCAGTACCTGCACAAGAACCCTGGCGGCTACTGCAACCACGGCCCCAACGGCTACACCTGCCCCGTGGGGCTGCTCCGCCAGGACGAGGTGCCCGCCCAGCAGGACGTGCTCCCGCCCCGCTGACCTGTCGGCCGGCGGGCCCGGTCCCGGGTCGTTCAGCCCCCCGACGTGCCGGTGGGCATCGGCTCGACGTCCTCGGCGGCGGGTGCCTCGATGTCCATCGGCTCGCCCCACCGGTCGATGGACATCTCGGTGGTGGAGCCGGCGGTCGTGAAGGAGAGCCGGCGCAGGAGGTCGTCGTCGTCCACCCACACGTCGTAGGTGATCTCCTCGCCGATCATGGCCGAGGCCTCGGCCGCGTCGCTCCCCGTCTGCCCGCTCGCGTCCATCGCGGCCTGCGTGTCGACGACGACCTCGTAGCGCCTCAGGTCCGTGCCGTCGACGTCCTCGGTGCCGACGTAGACCACCCTTGCGGCTCCCTCGTCCCAGGCGTCCCACGTCGAGGCGACGTCGATGTCCTCCAGGCCGGCACCACTGTCCTCCAGCTGGTCCTGCGGGACCTGGAGGAACGTGCCCTCCTCGGTCACCCCCGGCATCGAGACGAAGGCGGACCCGTCGACGACGATCATCCGGGTGTCCCCCAGGCCCGGCATGGTGAGGTCGGCGTCCACGGCCGGCTGCTCCCCGCCGAGGTCGACCTCACCGACCATCTCCATCGTCTGGCTGCCCATCGTCACGACCATCTGCAGCTCGTAGCTGGACATGACCTCCTCGCCGGGGGAGCGCAGCATCGCCAGGAAGTCCTCGACCGGAACCTCCTCCCCCTCCGCGGGGACCGCGTCCCCGCCGGCCGCGTCGTCCTCGCTCGTGCCCCCGTCGCTGGAGGCGGCCGCCTCCCCCGTCGCCGCCTCCGTGCCGGCGGAGCCGTCCACCGAGCCGGCGGTCGGCGCGGTGGTGCCCCCGGCCGCGCCCTCCTCGTCCCCGCCGGCGCAGGCGACGAGGGAGAAGGAGAGGGCCCCCGCGCTCAGCAGCGTGGCCCATCGGGTGCGGGTGGTGGTCCTCATGATGGTCCTCATCTTCCCTCGAGGGACGGCGCCGGACTGGCCCGACCGGGTGACCCGACCATCGTGGCACAGGGTCCTGGGACGGCGGTCGGTTCTGCACAGGAGCCCGTGCTGTGCTCCAATGACTTGCTCCCTGCCCTCACTCCCAGCGAGGTTCCCCACGTTGAACGGCAACGCCCACTTCCGGCACCACGACACGGCCGTCCTGTCCGTCACGGCCGTCGACGCGCCGGTGGTGAAGACGTCGGAGGACTTCGACGCCGTCATCGGCGACTCCTACCGGCGCAACGGCCTGCGCCCGGGGATGCTCGCCGCGCTGGCCGGCATCCGGGAACGGCGCTGGTGGGCCGAGGACCAGCACTTCGTGGACGGTGCCACCGAGGCAGGGCGGCTCGCGCTCGAGCAGGCCGGGGTCGCTCCCGACCGGGTCGGGCTGCTCATCAACACCTCGGTGAGCCGCAGCCACCTGGAGCCCTCGATCGCGGTCAAGGTGCACGCCGACCTGGGGCTGCCGACCCACTGCCTCAACTTCGACCTCACCAACGCCTGCCTCGGGTTCGTCAACGGCATGCAGATGGCGGCGACGATGATCGACGCCGGCCAGATCGACTATGCGCTCATCGTCGACGGCGAGGGTTCCCGCGAGCCCCAGGAGAGGACCCTGGGCCGCCTCTCGGGGCCGCACGCCACCGCCGAGGACATCCTGTCCCAGTTCGCGACCCTCACGCTGGGCTCCGGTGCGGCCGCGATGGTGCTGGGCCGCGCCTCCGAGCACCCTGACGGCCACCGGGTCGTCGGGGGCGCCACCCGCGCCGCCACCGAGCACCACGACCTGTGCGTCGGTGACTTCACCGAGATGCGCACGGACACCCAGGGCCTCCTCGAGGGGGGAATGGGGTTGGCCACCGCCCTCTGGGAGGGCGCCCGGGAGGAGTTCGACTGGGACGACATGGACCGCTACGTGGTCCACCAGGTCAGCAAGGTGCACACCGGCCGCACCGCCGAGGCGCTGGGTCTGGACCAGTCGCGGATCCCGCTGACCTTCCCCACCCTGGGCAACGTGGGTCCGGCCGCGGTGGCGATCACGCTGGCCAAGGAGGTCGACACGCTGCGGCGCGGTGACCGGGTGCTGATGATGGGCATCGGGTCCGGTCTGAACATGACCTGCCTCGAGCTCACCTGGTGATCCGTGGGCGGGTCGGGCGAGCTGTCGGGAGCGGCCCGGTGAGCGGCCGCAGGGGTGCTCCCCTGCCCCAGCGCATCCACGGGCCGGCCGGACGCGCGGTGCAGGACCCGGCCGGGCCAGGGGGCCGCGACCTGCCGGGGGTCGACCCGGCCTGGTCGCGCGTCGTCGTGGCGCCCGACGCCGAGGGCACCCCGCGGCAGTGGCACCTGCTGGACACGCACCCGGGGACCGACGACGTCGACGGGACGGGCGAGGGTCCCGAGGCGCGCCCGACCCTGCTCTGCGTGCACGGGAACCCGACCTGGTCCTACCTCTGGCGCCGCGTGCTGGACCAGGCGCCCGACAGCTGGCGGGTGGTCGCCGTGGACCAGCTCGGGATGGGCTGGTCCGAGCGGCCGGACCGACCACGGACCCTGGCGCAACGGATCGACGACCTCGCCGCGCTGACCGCCACGCTCGGGCTCACCGGCCAGGTGGCGGTCGCCGTGCACGACTGGGGCGGGCCGGTGGGCCTGGGCTGGGCCCTGCGCCACCGCGACCAGCTGGTCGGTCTGGTCGTGACGAACACCGCCGTCCACCAGCCCACGACGTCCGCCCCGCCGGCCGTCATCCGGATCGCCCGGTCGCCCGGGGTGCTGGCGCAGGTGTGCCGCCGCACGCCCCTGTTCGTCCGGGCCACCACGGCCCTGTCCGTCCCGCCGTTGCCGGCCGAGGTCCGCCGGGCCTACGCCGCCCCCTACGCCACCCCGGGTCGCCGGGCCGCCGTCGCCGACTTCGTCGCGGACATCCCCTTCGAGACCGACCACCCCAGCCGTCCGACGCTGGACGCCGTGGCCGAGCAGCTCCATACCCTCTCCGGCGTCCCCGCCCTCCTGGTGTGGGGGCCTCGCGACCCGGTCTTCGGCCAGCGCTACCTCGACGACCTGCTCACCCGCCTCCCCGACGCGGACGTGCAGCGGTGGACCGGCGCCTCGCACCTGGTCCTGGAGGACCGGCCACGGAGCGTGCCGATGATCTGGGACTGGCTGACCGACCGGGCCGGACCCGGGGCACCCGCCGGGGGCCCGCGCCCCGGGGTCGACGCGCCGCGCGTCCCCGTCCGCGTCGACGTCTCCCGACCGGACCGGACCGCGGTGGCCGAGCTGGGCGGCAGCGGGCGACGGGTGACGTTCGGGGAGCTGGCCGCGCGGGTCGAGGAGGTGGCGGCCGGGTTCGCGGCCGGCGGTGTGCGCCCGGGCGACCGGGTGGCGGTCCTCGTGCCCCCCGGGATCGACCTGACCACCGTCGTCTACGCGCTGTGGCGCGCGGGTGCGGTGGTCGTCGTGGCCGACGCCGGGCTCGGCCTGGGCCGCCTCGGGGCGGCGCTGCGCTCGGCCGGTCCCCGGCACGTGGTCGGGGTCGGCCGCGCCCTCGCCCTGGTGGCCGCGACGCGCGTCCCCGGCCGACGGTGGCACGTCGAGCGCGGGGGCCGCGAGCTGGACACGGTCGCGTCGCGCGGCCGCGCGGCCGGGCCGCAGGTCCTGCCCGCGACGGACCCTCCTGGCGACGGGGACGGGGCGGTGCTCTTCACCTCCGGGGCGACCGGGCCGCCCAAGGGCGTGGTCTACACCCGTGACCAGCTGGGTGCCCAGGTGGCCCTCCTGCGGGACACCTTCGACCTGCGGTCCGGGGAGAGCCTGGTCGCCGCCTTCGCACCGTTCGCGCTCTACGGCCCCGCGCTCGGGCTGAGCAGCGCGGTGCCGGAGATGGACGTGACCGCCCCCCACACGCTCACCGCCCCCGCGCTCGCGGAGGCCGTCGCCGCCGTGGACGCCGGCGTCGTCTTCGCCTCACCGGCCGCGCTCCGCAACGTGGTCGCCACCGCCGACCGGCTGGACCCCGCGCAGCGTCGGACCCGGGAGGGGCCGCGGCTGCTGATGTCCGCCGGGGCGCCGGTCCCCGTCGACCTGCTGCACCGGGTGCGACAGGTGCTGCCGTCGGCCACCACGCACACGCCCTACGGCATGACCGAGGTCCTGCCGGTGGCCACGCACGACCCGACGGCCCTCCCCGGCGGGGCGGCCCGGCAGGGGACCGGGGTCTGCGTGGGCCTCCCCGTGCGCGGCGTCGAGGTGGCGCTCGCCCCGCTGGCGGCGGACGGCACGCCTGCGGCGGAGCTGGTGACGGGACCCGGGGTGGTGGGCGAGATCGTCGTGCGGGGTCCGCACGTGAAGGACCGCTACGACCGGCTGTGGGCGACCCAGCAGGCCAGCGCCCGGCCGCCCGGGTGGCACCGGACCGGTGACGTGGGGCACCTCGACGTCGACGGACGGCTCTGGGTCGAGGGGCGGCTGGCGCACGTCGTCCTGACCGCCGACGGCCCGGTCACCCCCTACCCGGTCGAGGACCGGGTGAGGACGGTCCCCGGGGTCGAGGACGTCGCCGTCGTGGGCGTGGGGCCCGCCGGCACCCAGCAGCTGGTCGTCGTCGTGGTCCCCCCCGGCCGGGCGGGTGCCAGGGCGCGGCTCACGGGGGCGCCCGGAGGGGCCGGGCGGCTCGCCCCACCCACCGTGGCGGGCGCCGTGCGGGACCGGGCGGGGGTTCCGGTGGCCGCCGTCCTCGTCCGCGACTGGCTGCCGGTGGACGTGCGGCACGCCAGCAAGGTCGACCGCACCGCGCTGGCCGGCTGGGCCGACGGCGTGCTGCACGGCTCGCCGGGCCCGACCGGGGCGTGGTCGTCGGTGCGGCGGGCGCTGCGCCCCCGCGCGCCGCGGACGCGGAGCCGCTGATGGGTCAGGGCAGGGTCCTCGTCACCGGCGCGAGCGGGATGCTGGGTCGGGCCGTCGCCGATCTGGCGGCCGCCCGGGGATGGGACGTGACGGTGATGCAGCGACGCTCCTCGGGCGGGACGCACCGCGAGGTCCTGGGCGACGTCCGCGACCAGGAGGCGGTCCTGCGCGCCGTCGCCGGCCAGGACGCCGTGGTGCACCTGGCCGCGAAGGTGGACGTCGTGGGGCCGTGGATGGACTACGTGCGGACCAACGCCACCGGCACCCGCCACGTCGTGGAGGCGGTCCGGACCCACGGCGCGGGCCGGCTGGTCCAGGTGTCCTCCCCCTCGGTCGCGCACGCCGGACGCTCCCTCGTCGGCGCACCCGCCGGACCGGCCAGCCCGATGCGCGCCCGCGGTCACTACGCTCGGACCAAGGCCGCCGCCGAGCTGTTCGCCCTCGCGGCGGACGGACCCGACCTGGCCGTGGTCGCCGTCCGCCCGCACCTCGTCTGGGGTCCGGGTGACACCCAGCTCGTCGGGCGCATCGCCGAGCGGGCACACCAGGGTCGCCTCGCCCTCGTCGGGGCCGGCACGGCCCTCGTCGACACGACCTACGTGGACAACGCCGCCGAGGCGCTGGTGGCAGCTCTGGAGCACGCCGAGGCCGCCCACGGTCAGGCTCTCGTGGTCACCAACGGCGAGCCCCGACCCGTCGGCGAGCTCGTCGCCGGCATCTGCCGCGCCGTCGGGGCACCTCCCCCGCGCCTGCACGTGCCGTTCCCCGTCGCCTGGGGGCTGGGTGCCGTCGTCGAGGGGCTGGCGACGGTCGCCGAGCGGGTGCCGGCACTGCCCACGATCACCCAGCCGCCGATGACGCGGTTCCTGGCGGAGCAGTTCAGCACGGCGCACTGGTTCGACCAGCGCCGCACCCGCGAGCTGCTGGGGTGGCGTCCCTCGGTGGACATCGACACCGGCCTGGCCCGGCTCTCCGCGGCCTCCTGAGGAGGACCGCGGCTCCTGGGCGGGACCCCCGCCCCGCCGGTCGGTCCGGCGACCTAGACTTCGGCGCATACCCCCGACCGCGTCAAGGAGGACCACCATGTCAGCGCCCCAGGCCGTCATCGTCGCTGCCGCCCGCACCCCGATCGGGCGTGCGTTCAAGGGATCGCTCACCAGCGTCCGGCCGGACGACCTGGCCGCCGGGGTCATCCGCGCCGCGTTGGACCAGGTGCCCGGTCTGGACCCCACGACCATCGACGACCTCTACCTGGGCTGCGCCGAGCCGTCGGCCGAGCACGGGTTCAACATGGCGCGGGTCGTCAGCGTGCTCCTCGGGCTCGACGGGTTGCCGGGTGCGACCGTCAACCGTTTCTGCGCCTCCTCGGTGCAGACCACCCGCCAGGCCTTCCACGCGATCAGGGCCGGTGAGGGGGACGTCTTCATCAGTGCCGGGGTGGAGGCGGTCTCCCGCTACCAGAACTTCGCCGGCGCCGGAGGCGGCGACCAGAGCGTGAAGAACCCCCGGTTCGCCGACGCCATGGCCCGCACCGAGGAGACCGCGCGGACGAACGCCACCTGGACGGACCCCCGTGAGCAGGGTCAGCTGCCGGACGTCTACATCTCGATGGGTCAGACCGCCGAGAACGTGGCCACCTCCCTGGGCATCTCCCGGGCGCGTCAGGACGAGTGGGGAGTGACCTCCCAGAACCGCGCCGAGGCCGCGATCGCGGCGGGGGTCTTCGAGCGGGAGATCGCCCCCGTGACGCTGGCCGACGGCACGGTGGTCAGCACCGACGACGGACCCCGCGCGGGTGTGACCCTGGAGAAGGTGTCGCAGCTGCAGCCGGTCTTCCGCGAGGACGGCACCGTCACCGCCGGCAACTGCTGCCCCCTCAACGACGGAGCCGCCGCGCTGGTCGTGATGAGCGACACCCGGGCCGCCGAGCTCGGCCTGACCCCCCTGGCGCGGGTGGTCTCCACCGGCGTCTCCGCGCTCTCCCCCGAGATCATGGGGCTGGGCCCCGTCGACGCGTCCAGGCAGGCGCTGGCCCGGGCGGGGATGACCATGGACGACATGGACCTCTACGAGATCAACGAGGCGTTCGCGGTCCAGGTGCTGGGGTCGGCCGACGCGCTGGGCATGGACCACGACCGGCTCAACGTGCACGGCGGGGCGATCGCGCTGGGCCACCCGTTCGGCTCCACCGGGGCCCGCATCTCCACGACGCTCATCAACGCCCTGCGGACGCACGACAAGCAGTTCGGTCTGGAGACGATGTGCGTCGGCGGGGGCCAGGGGATGGCGATCGTCCTGGAGCGCCTGAGCTGACCCCGGGCCGGGACCTGCCCCGGCGGGACGCACCCTGCCGTCGCCGTCATCCTGGTGCGGCGCAGGTCCCTCGATGCGGCGCAGGTCCGCGACCGGGGGTAGCCTGACGGCCGATCCGTTCCCTTCCCCGGTGAGGTGCCCCATGGCTGCTGGTCTGGCCGCCCTGCTCGACGACATCGCCGCGATCGCCCGGGTGGCCGCCGCGTCCGTCGACGACATCAGCGCCGCCGCGGGGCGTGCCAGCATGAAGGCGGCAGGCGTCGTCGTCGACGACGCCGCGGTCACGCCGCGCTACGTCACCGGCTTCGACCCGAGCCGCGAGCTGCCGATCATCAAGAAGATCGGGTTCGGGTCGCTGCGCAACAAGCTGCTCTTCATCGTCCCCGCCGCGCTGCTGCTGAGCCAGTTCGCCCCCTGGGTGCTCACCCCGCTGCTCATGCTCGGCGGGACCTACCTGTCCTACGAGGGCGCGCACAAGGTGC
Source organism: Ornithinimicrobium sp. (assembly GCA_035581545.1). GTDB lineage: Bacteria > Actinomycetota > Actinomycetes > Actinomycetales > Dermatophilaceae > Ornithinicoccus. The sequence continues at coordinate 11,503 of DATISK010000233.1, forward strand.
TCGAGTGGCTCGGCGTCGGCGGGCACCACGACGGCGCGAAGGACGCGCCGGTCGTGGAGCAGGGGCCCGAGGAGGAGAAGAAGATGGTCTCGGGGGCCATCCGCACCGACTTCATCCTCTCCTCGGAGATCATGGTCATCGCCCTCAACGAGGTGACCGACGAGCCGTTCCTCAACCGCGCGGTCATCCTCCTCGCCGTCGCGATCGGCATCACCCTGCTCATCTACGGGGTGGTCGCGCTCATCGTCAAGATGGACGACGTCGGCCTGCACCTGGCCCAGCGCGAGCAGGAGGGGGCGCAGCGGGTCGGCCGGTTCCTGGTCAAGGCCATGCCGGTGGTCCTGAAGACCCTGTCCATCGTGGGCGTCGTCGCCATGCTCTGGGTGGGCGGGCACATCCTGCTCGTCGGCACCGACGACCTCGGGTTCCACCCGCTCTACGACTTCGTGCACCACATGGAGGAGATCGTCGCCGGCTGGGTCCCGGGCGCGGCCGGCACCGTGTCGTGGCTGACCAACACCTTCTTCTCGGCCGTCCTGGGTCTGGTCGTCGGTCTGGTCGTCGTCGGGATCATCAAGCTGCTGCCGTTCGGTTCCACGGACGAGCACGCCTCGACCGACCACGCCGACGCGCAGCACTGACGCTCCGCACCCAGCCCGCCCGGTACCCGGTCCGGGCGGAGCGCCCCCTCGAGCGGCTACGGCAGCGTGCGCCGCAGCGCGGTGAGCCGCTGGCCCAGCTCCTGCGGGGAGCCCCCCGCCTCCTGCCAGTCGTAGACCATCACCCGCAGCTGGTCCATGAGCACCGCCGGCCCCAGGTCCGGCACGGTCGCCCGCGGCCGCCCGGTCACGTCGGACACCCCGTCGGCGAGGTCCTGGACCAGGGCGGCGACCCCCGGGACAGCAGGAAGCGCGCGGTCCAGCGGCAGCTGCTGCCACCGCCGGACCACGCGCTCCAGCTCGGTGTGGACGTCCTCGAGGTCGCCCATCCGGGGTCGTTCAGTCGCGCTGCAGGATCGAGAAGAGCCGCAGGAACTCGATGTACAGCCACACCAGGCTGGCGACCAGGCCGTGGCCGAGCAGCCAGGAGTACTTCTCCGGGGCCCCACCGCCGACGGCGCGGTCCACGGAGTCGAAGTCGACGGCCAGGCTGTAGGACGCCATCCCCACCCCGAAGAGCGAGATGAGGATGCCGAGCGGGCCGCCGTAGACGCCCCAGCCGTCGCCGAAGCCGAGGAAGCCGGCGCCGATGTTGACGAGCAGGAAGACCATGTAGCCCATCGCCATCATCCCGAAGACGCGGCGGGACTTGCTGGTGACCTTGATGAAACCGGCCTTCCAGCCGACGAACATGCCGACGAAGGTCGCCAGCGTCGCGACGACGGCCGTGGTGACCACGCCGGGGTAGGCGGCGTTGAACGTCACGCTGACCGCCCCCAGGAACAGACCCTGCAGTCCGGCGTGGACGAGGATCAGCGGGACGTTGACCTTCTTGCTGAAGCCGATCGCGAAGGACAGCGCGAGCGAGCCGAACATGCCGAGCAGCCACACCGGCATCGCGATCTCGGGCCGGGGGCCGATGTAGAACCAGGTGCCGAGGGTGACCGTGAGCGTCAGCGCGAAGAGCAGCATCGTCTTGACGACGACGTCGTCCAGCGTCAGCCGCCCGGTCTGCGCCGGGCCGGCGGGAGCCTGGCCGTACATGTCGCGCAGCTGCTGGTCGGTCAGCGTCTCGCTCGGACCGGGCTGGTAGCCGGTCGGGCCGGGGATGGTGGGGGCGCCCTGAGAGGCGGAGTAGCCGCCCGGCTGCGACCCGAAACCGGCGTAGCCGCCCTGGGACGCCTCCTTGTCGATGCGGTTGAAGACCGGGTTGACGGCCATGGAACCTCCGTTGTCGTGCGGCACGTCAGGAAAGTCCCCCGACGTGTCTCGTCCCAGTTTAGAACGTCGGCGGCGGCCCCCACCATTCCGCGGGCGTGGGCCGCGCCGTCGTCCACAGCGCCCTGTCCCTGACCCCACGTCCGGCGCTAGGCTGGAGGTTCGGCCCCGGACCCGTTCCGCGGGGCCGCACGACCGTGAGCTGCCGGCCCGGACCCCCTGGCCGCAGCCTGCGCGCACGAGGAGGAGGTGGGTATGCGGTTGCGCCGCCGCCCCCTTCTGCGTCCCCTCGCCGCGGTGCTGGCCACGGCCGCGCTCGCGGGGGCGAGCTCGGCACCGGCCCTGCCGGTGGACCTGCCGGTGGCCGCGCCCGGGATCCCCACCGTCGGCACGCACCCGCACGCGCCGGTGACGGCATACCCCCTGCGGTCCGTGCTGCCCGAACCGCCGGTGGACCCCGCGGACGCCTCGGTGCGTCTGGGCCTGACCCCCCACCACGACGTCGCCCGCGAGCTGAACGGGCTGATCGCCACCTCCGACCGGGTCTCCGCCCAGGTGGTCGGGACGAGCGTGGGGGGCCGGGACCTGGTCCTCGTCACGCTGACCGCGCCCGAGACCGCCGCGCAGGCGCGGGAGCAGGAGCAGATGCGCGGGCGCATCCTGGAGGAACCGGCCCGCGCCGCCCGGGACCGCGAGCTGCTGCGCCGCTACAAGGTGCCGGTGCTGGTCAACGCCAACATCCACGGCAACGAGTGGGAGGGGACCGACGCCGCGCTGCGGCTGGTCCGCGACTGGGCCACCAGCGACGACCCTGACGTGCTCCGGACGCTGGAGACCACCCGGGTCCACGTGATGGTCTCGGGCAACCCGGACGGACGGGTCGGCAACGTCCGCCAGAACGCCGCCGGCTTCGACCTGAACCGGGACCTGCTCACCGTCTCCCAGCCGGAGACGCGGGCCCTGCGGGACGTGATCGTGCGCACCCAGCCGGCGATGGTGCTGGACGTCCACGGCTACGTGAACGGGACCCTGGTCGAGCCGACCACCCCGCCGCACGGGGAGAACTACGAGTACGACCTCTTCCTGGAGCACGCGTGGCCCAACGCGCTCGGCATCGAGGAGGCGGTCCTGGCCCTGGGTCTCGACGAGGACGACGGGGTGCGTCCGCCCCAGGTGCCCCTGCGGGACTGGGCCGAGGGCTGGGACGACTGGCCGCCGATCTTCGTCCCGCAGTACGCCGCGCTCCACGGCGCGGTCGCGCACACCGTGGAGGTGCCGCTCCGGGTCAACAACGCCAGCTACGACCTGCCCGAGGCCGAGCTGCGGCGGCGGGCGGGCATCAACGTCGACGTGGCGCACGCGGCGATGACCGCCACCCTGGACTACGTCCGGGACCACCGCGAGGAGCTGCTCGTCGACCAGGTGGAGATCTTCCGCCGGGGCGTGGCCGGGGAGGACCAGCGGCCGGTGCCCGAGGGGCTCTTCGGCGTGGTGGGCCCGGAGGACGTCTCGCTGACCGACTACCCCCGCGCCTACGTCGTCCCCGCCGGGGCGCAGCAACGCTCGGCCCCGGCGGCCGCGCGGCTGGTGCGGCACCTGATCGAGCACGGCGTGCAGGTGCGGCAGGCCGACGCCGCGTTCACGGTCGACGGCAGGACCTATCCGGAGGGCAGCTGGGTGGTCGACCTCCACCAGGGCCGCAGGGGCGTGGCCAACGCTCTCCTGGGGCCGGGCTCGGACCTCTCCGACCAGGTCGAGGCGATGTACGACGTCTCCGGCTGGAGCCTGGGGCTGCTCTGGGGCGCCGACGTCGTCCCCGTCCCGGCCGGCTCACCCGGGGCCGACCGCTGGGACGTCCCCGGCCGGCCGGTGCTGTCGGTCCCGACCACGGCACAGGTGCCCCCGTCGTCCGCGGGCTGGATCCTGGAGCTCGCCGACCCCGCCGACGTCCGCGCGCTGGGCGGCCTGCTGGCCCAGGGCGTCGACGTGGCCCTGCTCGACGACGGTGCCGTGCACGTGCCCCTCTCGGCCGGCTGGGCGGTCGAGCAGGTGACCGGGGCCCACGGCGTGCAGCTCTCCCCCGCCCCGCCGGCGCAGGCCCGGGAGGCTGTGGAGGACGGGACGCCGCGCACGGCCCGCCCGCCCGTCGTCGGCGTGGCGGCCACCCCGGAGGAACGGTGGGCGCTGACGGAGATGGGGCTGACCGTGCGTCCGGTCGACACGGCCGCCCTCAACGAGGGCCTGGACCTCTCGGGGATGGACACCCTCTACGTCTCGACCGGGCTGGCGGTCGACCAGCTCGACGACGCAGCCAGGGCCGGACTCCGCACCTTCCTGGACGACGGCGGAGGGCTCGTGGCGCGGGGCGCCGCCGCCGACCACCTCGACGACGCCCTCGACCTGCTCGACGTCTCGGTCTCCGCCGGCCCCGGCGACGCCAACGGCGTCGTGGCCGTGCGCAACGAGGACGGGCCGGTCGCGGGCGGATCCCCGGAGCACACCTTCGTCTACGCCCCGCGGTGGTTCACCGACCTGGGGCCGGACGTGGTGGTCGAGCAGCGGTATGCCGCCGATCCGCTCGTCGCCGGCCACTGGCGTGCCGGGGACCGGGCCGACGGGCCCCAGGACGCCGCGGGCCAGGCGCTCGTGGTGCGGGGGACGACGGACGACGGCAGCCGGGTGGTGCTGATGGGGTCCGAGCCGATGTTCCGGGCCCATCCGCAGGGTCAGCACGCCGTGGTCGCCCGGGCGCTGCTCTGGACCGCGCTGCCCTGAGCAGCGGCAGGGAGGCCTTCAGCACCCGCAAAGGCCCAGGGGGACGCCCGCGCGGGCGCACGGCATCCCTCTCTGCCACGATGAGCCCCGTGAACCCGAGCACCCCCCGAGCCCTGGACGCCGCCGTCGCCAAGATGCAGGAGGCCGGGGTGGCGGACGTCGCGGTCGACGTCTTCCGGCGCGCCTGGACCGAGCTGGCCGAGGGACGCACGGGCACCCTTCCCGAGGACGAGATCACCCCCGTCACCGAGCTGGACCGTCTCGCCGACCTGGATCCGGACGCCGACCCCGCGGCGCTGGGGCGCACCGCGGTCGTGAAGCTCAACGGCGGGCTGGGCACCTCGATGGGCATGGACCGGGCCAAGTCCCTGGTGCCCGTGCGGGAGGGCCACAGCTTCCTGGAGCTGACCATCGAGCAGGTCCGGCACGCGCGGCGCCGGTCACGGGCCCGCCTTCCGCTCGTGCTGATGAACTCGTTCCGGACGCGGGAGGACAGCCTCGGGCTGCTGCGCCGGCACCCGGATCTTCCCGTGGAGGGGATCGACCCGGACTTCCTGCAGAGCCAGGAGCCCAAGCTGCTCCTCGAGGACCTCTCCCCCGTGTCCTGGCCGGCCGACCCGCAGCTGGAGTGGTGCCCTCCCGGTCACGGTGACCTCTACCCCTCGCTCCTGTCCTCCGGGATGCTCGAGCAGCTGCGCGCCGCCGGCTTCCGCTACGCGATGGTCAGCAACTCCGACAACGTCGGGGCCGCCCCCTCGGCCGCCGTCGCGGACTGGTTCGCGGCCAGCGGGGCACCGCTGGCGATGGAGGTGTGCCGTCGTACGCCCGCCGACCGCAAGGGCGGCCACCTCGCGCTGCGGCACGCCGACGGGCGACTGGTCCTGCGGGAGAAGGCGCAGACCTCCCCCGAGGACGCCGGGGCGTTCGGCGACATCGACCGGCACCGGTTCTTCAACACCAACACGCTGTGGCTCGACCTGAACCAGCTGGCCGACGTGCTCGAGCGCACGGGCGGGGTCCTGGGACTGCCGCTCATCCGCAACGAGAAGCACGTGGACCCGACCGACCCCTCCTCGCCCAGGGTGGTGCAGATCGAGACCGCGATGGGCTCGGCGATCGAGGTGTTCGAGGGGGCCACCGCGATCGAGGTGCCGCGGAGCCGTTTCCGCCCGGTGAAGACGACCGACGACCTCCTGCTGCTGCGCTCGGACGTCTTCGAGCTGACCGGGGAGGCCGAGCTGCGGCCGACGGTCGACCCCCTGCCCCTGGTCACCCTGGGCGACCACTACACGACGCTGGCGTCGTTCGAGTCCCGGTTTCCGCACGGGGCGCCCTCCCTGCGTCGTGCGTGCTCGCTCACGGTCGAGGGCGACTGGACCTTCGGCCAGGACGTGCAGATCGTCGGCGACGCGGTCCTGCCGCAGACCCCTGGTGCCCGCCCGGTGCCGGACGGCGGGACCGTGGGGCCGAACGGTCTGGGCTGAGCCTGGAGGCCTGGGCCGAGCCGGGCGGCCCGGCCTGAGCCGGCGGCGTCAGCCGCGGACCGCGGTCCGCTCCGCGGCGGCCGACGGCGCGTCGTCCTCGGCCCGGGCGTCGACGGACGCGGTGGCCGGGTCGTTACCGGCGGGCTGACGCATCCTGCGGACCAGCCACCCGCCCGCCACGAGCGCGGCGAGGCCGGTGAGGACCCAGGGCGGGACCGACCCGAGGGTGGTCGTGATCCGCTCCTGGAGGGTGAACTCCAGCTCGGTGGTGTCCCCCATCCCGAGCACGCCGGTGATGCCGGCGGTGCCGTCGAAGCGCAGGAACAGCAGCCCGATGACGATCAGCAGGACGCCGGACACGAGGGTGGTGGAGTGCACCTGCACGGGTCCCAGGGCGAGCATCCGCCCGCGCAGCCAGCGTCGCCTGCCCAGGTCGAACCGGTCCCAGGCCAGGGCGAGCAGGAAGAGCGGCAGCGCCATCCCGAAGGCGTAGGCGGCCAGCAGCACGCCGCCGGCGACCGGCGTCTCCCGGGTCGCGGCGATGGTCAGGATCGCACCCAGCACCGGTCCGGAGCAGAACCCGGCCAGTCCGTAGACGGCGCCGAGCAGGACGGTCGACAGCAGGCCTGCTCCCGGGCTGGTGCGCCGGGCGGCCAGGTTGCGCAGCCGTCCCGCGAAGGGCACGCTCAGCCCCCGGCCCAGGATCATCAGGACCCCCATCGCGACCACGAGCCAGCCGGCGGTGGTCACGAGCAGCTCGCGGTGCCCGTAGAAGAGCCGGGAGGCCGCGGCCGCGCCCACCCCGAGCGGCACCAGGGTGATCAGGAGACCGAGGTAGAAGGCGGTCGTGCGCACCAGCTGCGCGGCGGGCGAGGCGAACGCGTAGGCGAAGAAGGACGGCAGCAGCAGGGCGCTGCACGGGGAGAGCAGGCTGAGCACACCGGCGACGACGGCCGCGACCAGCCCGACCTCCATCACCGGCCGTCCTCCGCCTCGGCGAGGGCCTCCTCGACGACCTGCACGAAGACGTCGGTCGGCTGGGCCCCCATCACGGGGCGGCCGTTGACGAGGAACGCCGGCGTGCCGGTCACCCCGATCGACTGACCTTCCTCGAAGTCGCGGTCGACCGCAGCGGCGGCCTCCTCGGACTGCAGGTCCGCCAGGAACTGCTGGCGGTCCAGGCCCACGCCCTCGGCCACGTCGGCCAGGAAGTCGGGGGTGACCCGGCCGCTGTTGGGTGGCTGCTGGTTGTCGAACATGGCCTCCTCGAACTCCCAGAAGCCGTCCTGCGCCGCGGCCGCCCGGCCCCCCAGCGCGGCCGTGCGGGACTCCTCACCGAGGTAGGGGAAGTCCCGCCACTCGATCCGCAGGCTGCCGTCCTCGACGTAGTCCTCCACGAGCGTCGGCTCGGTCTCCCGGGCGAAGCGCCCGCAGAACGGGCACTGGAACTCCGAGTAGGCGATCATCACCACGGGGGCGTCGACGTCCCCGAGCGCCATCGGGTCGCCCTCCTCGCGGCGCGCGATCGACTCCCGCGCCGAGACGATCTCCTCCTCGGAGGCGTCGGCGTCCGGCATCTCGACCGCGCCGTCACCCCTCGCGTCGTCACCGGGCGCGTCGGCGGGCCCCCCGTCGACGGCGCCGCCGGCGGTCTGCTGCGCGGAGCCGGCGCCGGCCCGGTCCTCGTCGTTCCCCGATCCACCGAGGAGCAGGGCGGCGGTCAGGGTCAGCAGCGCCAGCAGCACGACCGCGGGCAGCAGGAGTCGTCGGGTGCGGGAGGGGCGGGTCGGGTCCTGCTCAGGCACGGGCGGTCCTCTCGGGGGTGGTGGGCACGGCACAGGCGATCTCTCCGCGCAGACGCTGCACGAGGGCGACGGCCAGCAGGGCGACGGCGAGCACCTGCAGGACCGGCTGGACGGGCTGGAACCAGGTCATCGCCCCGCCGTAGCCGAGCGCCAGCAGCACGATCTTGTTGCAGACCGGGCAGCCGACGGCGAAGAAGGTGAGCAGCCCGCCGGCCAGTCCGCGACGGCGGGAGCGCTCGGACTCCGGGGCCTCCGGGTCGACCGGTGAGCGCACGTAGGTGGCGGTGAGCAGCCCGGCCAGGGCGGAGGAGACGAGCAGCGACGGCCAGGCCCACCAGGTCGGGGGGATCTCCCGGCCGAAGACCGGGTTGTCGACGAGTGCGGTCGGGACCGCGATGACGAGGGCGGTGGCCAGCGCGGTGGCCCCGGCCACGACCCAACGCCTGGTGCTCCAGCCGCCCAGGGCGGACAGGGTCGACGCCAGGCCCATGTCAGACCCCCGCCTCGACCGGCAGCCCGGCCTGGCGCCACTCGAGCATGCCCCCCTCGAGCCGCCGGGCGGGGCGGCCGGCGGCCCGCAGGAGCCGGACGGCGTCGTGCGCCATCACGCACCACGCGCCGCGGCAGTAGGCGACGACGTCGCGGTCCGGGTCCAGCTCGGCCACGGTCGCGGCGACCTGGTCGAAGGGGACCGACCGGGCGCCCGCGATGTGGCCCGCGCGAAACTCCTCGACCGGCCGCACGTCGAGCAGGACCACCTCGTCGGCCTCGAGCCGGCGGACCAGCTCGGCCCGGTCGACCTCGTCCACGTCGCCCCGCACGGACTCCCCGAGGTAGGCCGACAGGGCCCGGTCGACGTCGGCGGAGTGGCGTCGGGCGACCGCCCGCAGGGAGGCGTAGAGGTCCAGCACGTCGTCGCCCGCCAGGCTGTAGTAGACCCGGGGCCCGTCCCGTCGCGTGCTCACCAGGCTGGAGAGCTTGAGCACCTGCAGGTGGGCCGAGGCGGTGCTCAGCCCGAGACCGGCCTCGCGGGCCAGCGCCTCGACGGTGCGCTCGCCCTGCGAGAGCAGGTCGACCAGCTCCAGCCGCTTGGCGTTGCCGAAGGCCTTGCCCACGACCGCGAGGTGGTCGAAGAGGTCGTGCTTCTGCTCATCCATCCGTTCCTCCAAAGATCTTTGGAAGAAGGTAGCAAGCGCCGTCCCGATCGCCAAGAACGTCGGTCCGGAGGGGACGACCACGTCCTCCGAGCTGGGTGCCCCCGACGGGACTCGAACCCGCACTGTGCCCATTTTAAGTGGGCTGCCTCTGCCGGTTGGGCTACGGGGGCGCCGTCAGGATAGCCCCGCCGCCCGTCGCACCCGGGCCAGGACGTCGTCGAGCATGGCCTCCGTCAGGGTCCCGGTGAAGGTGTTCTGCTGGCTCACGTGATAGCTCCCCAGCAGGCGGACCTCCCGACCCTCCGGCGTGTGCAGCAGCGCCTCGGCACCGTGCCCGAACCGCGGCCGCGGACGGGGCACCTGCCACCCGGCGTCCCGCGCCGTGCGCAGGAAGGCGTCCCAGCCGATGCCCCCCAGCGCCATCACCGCCCGCACCGTCGGTGCGGCCAGCGCCAGCTCGCGCTCCAGCCAGCCCGCGCACGCCGCCCTCTCCGTCGGGGTGGGCGTGTTGCCCGGGGGTGCGCAGTGCACGGCCGCGACCATCCGCAGGTCGGTGAGCCGCAGGCCGTCGCCGGCGTGCACGCTCTGCGGCTGGGAGGCGAAGCCCGCCCGGTGCAGGGCCGCGAAGATCCAGTCCCCGGACCGGTCACCGGTGAACATCCGCCCGGTCCGGTTCGCCCCGTGCGCCGCGGGGGCCAGACCGACGACGAGCACCGGGGCCCGTGCGGGGCCCAGACCGGGAGCGGGACGACCCCAGTAGGGCTGGTCGGCGAACGAGGCCCGGCGACCGGTCGTGGCCACCTCCTCGCGCCAGCCCACCAACCGGGGGCAGGCCCGGCAGACCGAGATCCGGGCGTCCAGCTCGTTCACGTCACGGGCACCGGCGGCCAGCCGCCGGACGCCGGCGGCCGTGCGCGCGGACCGGGTCGTCGGCGTCGCCGGGTCACCCGGCCAGCCGGTGCCCGGCGGCACGGGTGAGTCGAACTCCTGCCCGGTGACGGGGTGCGGGCGCGGGTCGAGGGGCGGGTGCACCGAGGCGCCTCAGACCTGGGACAGGGCGATGCCGTCGAGGATGTCGGTCTCGGAGGTGCGCACGGACGCCAGACCGGCGTCGTGGGCGACGCGCTGCACGACGGTGCGCCACACGAGTGCACCGGCGCCGATGACGTCGACCCGACCCTCGTGCATGTAGGGCAGGGCGCGGCGACGCCCCCGGGTCATGAGCAGCAGGTCGGTGCAGGCGTCGACCACCTCGCCGACCGGGACCTCGGCCCCGTGGATGCGGTCCCGCTGGTAGGCGGGCAGGCCCAGGGCGTGCGCGGTCACGGTGGTCACCGACCCGGCCAGCCCGACGAGCGTGCCGACCCCGGACAGGTCGACGTCCTCGGCCGCGTCCTGGACGGCGCGCACGATGTCGGAGAGCGCGGCCCAGACCTGGTCCTCGGTCGGCGGGTCGTCGTGCAGGTGCCGCTCGGTCATCCGCACGCAGCCGATGTCCACCGAACGGGCGGCCTCGACGGTCGTGGTGCCCCGGACCAGCTCGGTCGACCCACCACCGATGTCGACGACCAGGTAGGGACCGGCGTCCCCCCTGGCGCGCAGGTCTCCCGTGGCCCCGGCGAAGGACAGGGCCGCCTCCTCCTGCCCGCTGACCACCTCCGGCTGCACGTCGAGGCCGCCGAAGGCCTTCTCGACCCCCGCGACGAACTCGTCGGCGTTCCGTGCGTCCCGGGAGGCGGACGTGGCCACGAACCGGACGCTCTCGCAGCCCGCGTCCCGGCAGATCGCCGCATACCCCTCCGCCGCGGCCAGGGTGCGGTCCATCGCGCCCGCCGAGATCCGCCCGGTGGCGTCCAGCCCCTCGCCGAGGCGCACGATCTGCAGCTGCCGGGTGATCTCGTGCAGGGTGGGAGAACCGTCGTCCAGCTCGTGCACGTCCGCCACCAGGAGGCGGATCGAGTTGGTGCCGCAGTCGACGGCACCGACCCTCCTCACCGGGCGTCGTCCTCGGCGGGCACGTGCGGCACCTGCAGGTCGGGCTCCTCCTCCGCCTCCGGGTCCTCGTCGGAGCGGGCCGCCCCGGTCCGGACCGCGGTGCCCTGGGCCGCCCCGGCCCGGTCACCGGCCGAGCCGGCGTTCCGCTCCGCGTCCTCCGCCCCGTGCCCGTGGTCGAGCGGGTGGTGCCGCCTGCAGGTGTCCTCCACCCCGGCGCGGCGCTCGTCGCTCTCCTCGTCGCTGATCAGCGCACCGCAGCAGCCGTCGTTCCACCACTCGGGCAGCGCCTCGATGGCCTCGTCGCCGAGGGGGTTGACCCCCGGGCCGGCAGCCAGCGCGTGCGCGACCAGGACGTGCAGGCACTTGACCCGGTTGGGCATCCCGCCGGCGCTGATCCCGGCGATCTCCGGCACGTCGGCCAGGTCCTCGCGCCGGCGCAGGTAGTCGTCGTGCGCCTGGGCGTAGGCCCAGCGCAGCGACTCGTCCTCCTGCAGGCGCTGGGACATCTCCCGCATGAGGCCGCTGCTCTCGAGGGTGGAGATGGCGCCGGTCAGGCACGGGCAGGTGGCGTAGAAGCTCGTCGGGAACGGCGTCCCGTCGGGCAGACGCGGCTCGGTGCGGATGACCGTGGGGCATCCGCAGGGACACCGGTGGGCGATCGAGACCACTCCCCTGGCCGGGCGTCCGAGCTGGCGCTCGATGACCCGCAGGTCCTCCTCGGTGGGGGTCTCGTCGACGGTCGTGCGGTCGGGGTTGCTCATGGCTCCTTGGTCTCCGGAAGGCCCTCGTTGGCGGTCCTCACCGACTCCCACACCTGGCCGTACCAGGGGCTGACCGCGAGGACCTCGTCGCTCACGGGGGCCATGCCGGGCAGGGCCTCGGTGTAGTCGGTGCCGGTGTCGTCGACGACGGTGAAGGCGGTCTCGCCCTCCTTGACGAAGCGCAGCCGCTGCCGGGCCTGCTGCTCCACGTGCTCGTCGTCGTCCCACAGGGCGAGCTCCCGCTCGAGGGCGGTGATCTCCTGCTTCTCGGTCTCCACCTGCTGCTGGGCGGCGGTGATCTCCGCCCGCTGCCGCAGGTAGCCGGAGAGGACGGGGGCCACGACGAGCCCCATGAGCACCACGAGCACGACGAGCGTCAGCAGCCGGCGCACGTGGGCCGGGGCGTGCCGGTAGGAGGCGGCCGCCGAGGACCCGGCCCCGGCGACGGCCCGCGCCCCCGGACGGTGGCCCGGACGCCGGGTCGCCGGCGACCGCCCCGCACGGGGGGCCGGTGAGCGCCGGTCACGCGGACCGCGCGCGCTGCTCATGGCGTGGCTCTCCTGAGGTGTCGAGTGGTTCGTCGTCGATCAGCGTATGCC